>NZ_JBICKE010000047.1:0-83960 GCF_043103865.1 Pseudomonas sp. yb_5 | reverse complement strand
TGCCCGCGAACACGGGCGAAGCCCGTGGCCCTCAGCCCAGTACCACTTCCAACACCCGGATGACGTCCGGCTGCGGGTAATGCCACCTTACTTGCACGTCCCAGAACTTCACCCCGTACACCCGCTCGGCCGGTGGTATCTGGTAGGCCGGCCGTGGGTCCTGCGCCAGGCATTGCTCGATCAGTTCCACCAGCGGCTCGCTCAGGCGCAGCGCATGCTCGCGGGCCTGGAGCAGGGCGTTGTCGGCCCAGTGCACGGCAATTGCCACCGGCGCTGCGTTGGCCATCTGGTTGCTGGCGCCAGCGATGCTGTCGGCATAGGGCACATACGGCTTGATGTCCAGCACCGGCGTGCCGTCGAGCAGGTCGATCCCGGACAGCAGCAGGCGCCCGGGCTCCACGCCCTCCAGGCGTACCACCGACTGGCCGATACCGTTGGGCCGGTGGGTGGCGCGGGTGGCGAACACCCCCATGCTCTTGTTGCCGCCCAGACGCGGTGGTCGCACTTTCAGGCGCGGCTTTTCTTCCAGGGCCTGGTGGAACAGGAACAGCAGCCAGACATGGCTGACCTGCTCCAGGCCCTCGACCGCGTCACCTTGATCGAACGGCGGCAACAGTTCGAGTACGCCCCGGGCGGCAGGCGCCAGCTGCGGCTGGCGCGGAATGGCGAACTTTTCCTTGAAACAGGAGTGGACGATGCCGACCGGGACAACCGTATGCTGCATGGCCACTCAGCCGCGCACGCGCAGGGTCAGGCCCTTGAGGAAGTTGCGCATCAACTGGTCGCCGCAGGGGCGGTAGTTGTCGTGGCCCGCCTTGCGGAACAGCGCGCTGAGCTCAGGTTTGCTGACCGGGAAGTTGACCGACTTGAGAATCGCGTGCAGGTCGTCTTCCTTGAGCTCAAAGGCCACACGCAGCTTCTTGAGGATAAGGTTGTTGGTTACCGGCAGCTCGATCGGCTGCTGCGGGCGGCTATCGTCTTTGCCTCGGCGGTAGATCACCAGGCCATCAAGGAAGTGCGCCATTACCCGTTCCGGGCAGCGCACGAAGCCTTCCTCTTCTTCTTTTTTCAGGTAGGTGGCCAGCACCAGAGGATGCACTTCGAGGCCAGAGAGCCCGATGATCTCGGCCATCTTGGCGTCGTTCACCTTGAGCATGTAGCGCAGGCTGCGCAGGACGTCGTTGTGGTTCATTGCAGCAGAATCCTGTTCAGGTGCCGCGCGTTCCAGCGCGGCGTATTGCTTAGAAACGTTCGGAGGTAGCCAGGTAGCGCCATTGGGCCAAGGGCAGCTTGCCCATCGACACACCACCCAGGCGAATGCGTCGCATGCCTAAAAGCTCCAGGCGCAGGTAGGCGCATAGTTCGGAAATCTGCCCTGGTTGTGGGTTTTTCAATACCATGCGCAGGTGTGTCTCGTTCTGCCAGCTGGCCTTGGCCTTAGGCAATTCGCGGTCATTGCGCATGGCCCCACGCGCCAGGCGTTCCAGCGCCTGGGGGGTGGTTTCGCCGCGCACTTGAATGATGAACTCCTGTTCCAGGCGACGCAGGTCGGCCTCGATCTTGCGGGATACCCGCCAGTCCTGGGTAAACACCTGCAGGCCGCTGGCGCCACGCTCCAGCGGTGCCACGCAGGCCTGCCGGGCAAAATGCCCGTGCAGGGCGCGCACGCCTTCGCGGTGGGCTTCGCTGAGGCTGCCCATGTTCATGCTGGCGCGGGCGACTTCACTGTCCATGCCGGCTGGCTGGTTCAGCAGCAGGGTCACCGGTTCCAGGGTTTCGGCACGGGCGCCCGGCAGTAGCTCGACGCGCTGCTGCTCGACCTTGAACTGCGGTTGCTCGACCACCACGCCATCGACCGTTACCCAGCCTCCTTCAATGTACTGCTCGGCCTCGCGGCGGGAGCAGCCGAGCTGCTCGATGAGGCGTTTGGACAGGCGGACGGGTTCGGACATGGGGCAATTCGCAAGGCAGGGAAAGGCCTCCATTGTACCTGCCTGCAAGCGGTAGATGATGGGAATCTGTGTCAGATGCGCCATTTTGGACACGTAGCGCAGCACATTCAGGCGCCGCCTCAAGTCACTGTACGCATTAGCCTCATGTGCAGCAGAGGATAGGGCTGGCCCAGGCCGTCGGTTTCCGAACGGCCGATGACCTCGAAACCTTCATGCAGGTAGAAGCCCAGCGCTTTCGGGTTCTGTTCGTTGACGTCAAGGTACTCGGCATTCAGTTCGCTGATGGCATAGCGCAGCAGGCGCTTGCCTACCCCTTGGCCACGGTAGCCAGGTGCGACGAACAGCATGTCCACCCGCCCGTTGGCGACACCGGCGAAACCACAGATGCGCTGGCGGTCCTTGCAGCAGACCAGCATCACTGCGTCGAGATAACGGCGCAGCACATGTTCGCGCAGCAGCAGGATATAGCCCTCTGGCAGAAAGTCGTGGGTGGCACGTACCGAATCCTCCCACACTTGTACCAGCTCGCTGTAGTCGCTTAAGCGCGGGGTTTGCAGCGTCAGTAGCGCAGGCATGCCGGCGTTCCTCTGGGGCGATAGGGAAAACATAGCAGGCCAACCACCGGTCGGCTTGTTCGCTTGGCGCTTGAGACCTGGGGAGTGACGGTCTATTAATAAAGCGTGGGAAAAAATCCCACGTAAATATAAGTTCAATCTGAAACTGGATTCCTGACTGATTTGGCGTTCTCGTGGCGAAGACCTGGAGACGGACTATGCAAATCCACCTGCTGTTCAAGAAGGCGTTACTCGCGGCAGCTGTAGCTGGCGTGTTGTCGATGTCCATTGCCTTGATCCCTGACTCGATTTCTCATGGCACCAGTGCTTACGCTAAAGATGGCGGCGGCGGCGGCGGCGGCGGTGGCGGTGGCGGTCATGGGGGAGGCGGTGGTGGCCATGGTGGCGGTGGAAGTGGCGGCGGCGGTGGTCACGGTGGCGGCGGAAGTGGTGGAGGCGGTGGTCACGGTGGCGGCGGAAGTGGTGGAGGCGGTGGTCACGGTGGCGGCGGAAGTGGTGGAGGCGGTGGTCACGGTGGCGGTGGAAGTGGGGGAGGCGGTGGCCATGGTGGCAGCGGAAGCGGAAGTGGTGGCCACGGCAGCGGCGGTGACGGTGGTGGCCATGCCGGCAACAGTGGCAGTGGCCACGACGGCAATTCAAACGCTGGGCGCAGCAGCAACCATGCTGAAGCAGGTGACGATCATGGTAATCATGTCGGCGGTGAGCCTGGGGATGATCACGGTAATCACGTTGGTGGTGAACCTGGTGATGATCACGGCAACCATGTGGGTGGCGAACCGGGTGATGACCACGGTGTTCATGCCGGTGGCGAGGCCGGGGATGACAACAGCAGAAGCTGATTGGTACTGATCCGAAGTGGTCCATACAAAACCCAGCGGACGGGTTTTGTATGAGCAGGTTCTGGCCTGCCTGCCTTTGTCACGTCATTTCCAATGAGCGCTGACAGCTTTTTCCTAGTCCATGCCGGGACATGATTGCGGTTTGCGTGGGATTTATTCCCTCGCTTTATACTGGGTGCCTCTGTCAAGGAATGCCCTCAATGCAATCGCCTGTTTTACCCCCGTCGATGCTGAGTGCGCTGCGGCGTGTCATGCGCCCGCTGGTGCGCCTGATGCTGCGCAAAGGGGTCACCTACACGATGTTCACCGACCTGCTCAAGCAGGTGTTCGTCGATGTAGCCCATCGCGAGTTTCGCCTGAACGACACTGCGCCAACCGACAGCCGTATCAGCCTGCTTACAGGCGTACATCGTAAAGATGTCCGGCGGCTGCGTAATGAGGGTGACACTGCACTTACGACCCTGCCGGATAACATCACGCTAGGTGCACAGCTGGTCAATGTGTGGACCAACACCCCACCATTCTGCTCGGCGCCCGGCCAGGCGAGGGCGCTTGCACGGCTAGCCAGTGTGGGTGGCGATTGCTCATTCGATGCCCTGGTCGCCAGGGTCAGCACCGATATCCGCGGTCGGGTGGTGCTGGACGAATGGCTGCGCCTGGGCGTCGTGCGGCTCGATGAGCAGGATTGCGTGCACCTGGAAGCCCATGCATTTGTGCCACAGAAGGGCTTTGATGAAAAGGCTGCGTATTTCGGCCACAACCTGCATGACCATGCCTGTGCTGCGGTGCATAACCTCAGCGGCGAAGGCCAGCCGTTTTTTGAGCGTAGCGTGCACTACGATGCCTTGAGCCCGGCCAGCGTCGAGCATCTGCGTGACGTGGTAGCCAAGGATGGCATGCAGACACTACTTGCCTTCAGCCGACTTGCAGCTGAGTTGGAGAGTGTTGATGAGCCCGGTATCGAACAACGTCAGCGCATCACTGTCGGGCTTTATTTCTACACTGAAGCTACCGATTCCGATCCGTCGAAGACACCCGGGCCATGACACTTTTTGTGCGCTACCTCAGTGCTTTCACGTTTGCCCTGGTTTTCGGGTGGAACCTGATGGTCCCGGGCGAGGTGGCTGCAGCGCCGGTATGTGTCAGCCGTGACGAAGTGGGTATGGCCGGTGCCGCGAGTCTGCAGTTTCCCGGCGGCATGGGCGGCACCGGTGTGCGCAATGAAAATGGCGGCGTCGGTGGCACCGGTGCCCCAGTCCAGCAACGCCCTGGGGGTACAGGCGGCACAGGTGCAGTGGCGGATGGTGTGGACGGTACCGGTACGCCGATCCTGCACCCGGGCGGTACTGGAGGGACTGGCATCGTCGGTACCATCACCGGATTCGCCTCGATCTGCGTCAATGGCATGGAAGTGCACTATGGCAAGGACGTACCGGTGAGTGAAAACGGCGCACCTGCCAGCAGTGGTCAGCTGGCGATCGGGCAGGTGGTGGCGGTGGAGGCATTCGCCACCCAGCGCGGCCTGCAAGCAGGGCGCATTTCGATCCTCAACGTCTTCGAAGGGCCATTGACGGCGCTGCCCAATGCCTCGGCCCCCCTGCGGGTCATGGGGCAACCTGTGCGGTTGGCCGCTGGCGCGCGGGTGGCTGAAGGGCTGCGCCCTGGTGAGCCCGTGAGGGTCAGCGGCCTGCGCGATGCCCGGGGAGAAGTAGTGGCCACCCGCATCGAACGGGCACCGGGGTTGAGGGAGGCCAGCGCCATCGGCGCGGTTGATCGCACTGGCAGCCTTCAGGGGCTGAAGTTGGGTACCCGTGTGGCGCCTGCTCGTGAATTGCTGGTACGCGGCCAGTGGACCGGGCGCCAGCTTGAAGTGGCGCAAACCCGTCCCGACCCGAGCCTGCCTTTTGATGGCCGTGTCCAGCAGGCGGTGGTTGAAGGGCTGGTGCAGCGCACACAAGCTCGGCAGTTGGTGGTCGCAGGTATCAATGTGACGTTGGGGCAGGGCACCGTAATTGTCGGCAGGCAGCCAACGGCGTTGGCGCTCGATCAACGTGTGCGGGTGAGCGGGGTGCTCAATGGTACTCATGAGCTGCGGGCAACCCGCGTGGAATTCCAGGATGACCGTGTAGACAATCCCGGCAGAAGCCAGTCGGGGCAAGGTAGTGAGCATGACAAAAGCAGCTCCGGCGGTTCCAGCAGCGGTCATGGCGCAAGCGATGCGACCAACGAACGCGATGAAAGCAGTGATGACCACAGTGGGCGCAGCGCCGTCGACGGCTCCGGTAGCCATGGCAGCGTTGACAAGTCGGGAACGTCGGCACACCGCGACACCTTGGAGCAGTCGGCCCGCAGCAACAGCGGAAGCTCCGATCGGGTTGAAAAGGTTGAAGTCGAAAAAACCGGGAAGGTTGAAAAAGTAGAGAAGGTCGAAAAACCCGACAAAGTCGAAAAACCCGACAAAGTCGAGAAGGTCGAGAAGGTCGAGAAGGTCGAGAAGGTCGAGAGGGTCGAGAAGGTCGAAAAAGTCGAGAAGGTCGAAAAAGTCGAGAAGGTCGAAAAACCTGAACGGGTCGAAAAGGTCGAGAAGGTGGAGTTACCAGAGAGAGTTGAGAAGGTGGAAAAAGTCGAGCATCCAGAGCGATCCGGGCGTTAGCCAACTAGGCTGGGAAAGTCCGACCATGCTTCCCGAAAGCGTACTGAGGTGCAAATGAAACCCTCGCTCCCTCTTTTCGCCTGTTTGCTCTCATGCACCTGTGTGTCGGTGCTGGCTGATACCTTCAGTGCCGCTATTGGCATGGACTATTCAAGTGGCGACTATGGCACCGGCACCACGTCGGAAATCTGGTACTTGCCGGTGGTCGGCAAGTATGAGAACGGCCCCATGACCTACAAGGTTACCGTGCCCTGGTTGCGTATCACCAACCCCGAAGTCGGCCCCAATGGTGACCCCTTGCCCGGTGGTTGCCGAGACGTGGAAAGCGGGTTGGGTGACACGGTTGCCAGCGTCGCCTATGCATTGCTAGATGGTAGTGACGGCGGCCTGATGCTGGACCTGATCGGCAAGGTCAAATTCCCCACCGCCGACGAAGACCAGTGCCTGGGCACCGGACAGTACGACTACACCACCCAGGTCGACATCACCAAGGGCTTTGGCCCGGTCACCGGCTTCGCGACACTGGGTTGGAAGAAATTCGGCGACCCGCCCGATAGCGATTTCGACGACCCGGTATTTGCCAGCCTCGGTTTTGCCCTGCCGGTGGCGGTCGGTACTTCGGCCGGCGCCTCCTACGATTGGCGGCAGAAAGTGGTCTCGACCGGGGCGCAGATCAAGGAACTTACCCTGTTCCTCACCCACAAGCTCAACCCGCAGTGGAAAGTCCAACTTTACGCAGTCAAAGGCTTCTCGGATGCCAGCCCGGATGCCGAGGGCGGCCTGATGCTGTTTCACACGTTCTGACAAAAAAGCCCCTGCGCCGGTCATTCCCTAATGGAGAACGCCGGGGCAGGGGCTTTGCTGGCTTCAGCCGTTTTAGATGGGTTCAGCCCACATGTCGTATTCGTCGGCATCCACCACACGGCAACGCACTTTGTCGCCGGGCTTGAAACCATGGTCGCCATCGATGAACACGCTGCCGTCGATTTCCGGCGCATCGAAGAAGCTGCGGCCAACCGAGCCTTGTTCTTCAACTTCGTCGATCAGCACGTCGATTTCCTTGCCGATGCGCAATTGCAGGCGGGCAGCACTGATGGCCTGCTGGTGGGCCATGAAACGGTCCCAGCGCGACTGCTTGACGTCGTCCGGTACTTCTTCCAGGCCCAGTTCGTTGGCCGGGGCGCCTTCTACCGGCGAGTACTGGAAGCAGCCCACGCGGTCGAGCTGGGCTTCGGTCAGCCAGTCCAGCAGGTACTGGAAGTCTTCCTCGGTCTCGCCCGGGAAGCCGACGATGAAGGTGGAGCGGATCACCAGCTCAGGGCATTGCTCGCGCCAGTTCTTGATGCGTGCCAGGGTGCGGTCTTCGAAGGCAGGGCGCTTCATCGACTTGAGCACTTTCGGGCTGGCGTGCTGGAACGGGATGTCCAGGTACGGCAGGATCTTGCCGGCAGCCATCAGCGGGATCACGTCGTCAACGTTCGGGTAAGGGTACACATAGTGCAGGCGTACCCAGGCGCCCAAGCTGCTCAGCGCTTCGCACAGCTCGAGCATGCGGGTCTTGACCGGGCGGCCGTTCCAGAAGTCGGTCTTGTACTTGACGTCGACGCCGTAGGCGCTGGTGTCCTGGGAAATCACCAGGATCTCCTTGACCCCGGCCTTGACCAGGCGCTCGGCCTCACTCAGCACTTCACCCACCGGGCGGCTGACCAGCTTGCCGCGCATCGACGGGATGATGCAGAAGCTGCAGCTGTGGTTGCAGCCTTCGGAGATCTTCAGGTAGGCATAGTGGCGCGGGGTCAGCTTGACGCCCTGTGGCGGCACCAGGTCGATCAGCGGGTTGTGGTCCTGACGCGGCGGCACCACTTCGTGCACCGCGTTGACTACCTGCTCGTACTGCTGTGGGCCGGTGACCGACAGCACGCTTGGATGCACGTCACGGATGTTGCCTTCCTCGACGCCCATGCAGCCGGTAACGATGACCTTGCCGTTTTCCTTGATCGCTTCGCCGATCACTTCCAGCGATTCGGCCTTGGCGCTGTCGATGAAGCCGCAGGTGTTGACCACCACCACGTCGGCGTCCTCGTAGGTGGGCACGACTTCATAGCCTTCCATGCGCAGCTGGGTCAGGATGCGTTCAGAGTCGACCAAGGCTTTTGGGCAACCCAGGCTTACGAAACCTACCTTGGGGGTGGCGGGCGTGGTGGACATGACTAACCTCGGTATTGAATGCAGGTCGCCCGGCCGGAATCGGGGGCGAACTTGACGGGCGCTTTTGGCGCCTCTGATCAAAAAGTGCGCAATTCTAGCGAGCGCAAGGGCGCTTGACCAGCAGAAATACGACGAACGCTGCGCTATGCTTCGCGCCGTTGCGCCGGGGTGCCTCAAGGGCCTGGTGGCAAAGTGATTACCAAGGGCCGTGAGGGCCGTTTGCAGGAGTGGTCGATGGTTCAGGCAAGCAGTCACGCTGAGGACGGGCACGAGGGGAAGCAGGGGGCGTCGCGGTCGGTGGGCCTGCTCGTGGCGGCGGTCGGCGTGGTTTATGGCGATATCGGCACAAGTCCGTTGTATACCCTCAAGGAGGTCTTTACCGGCGGCTATGGGGTCTCGGTCAACCATGATGGCGTGCTGGGGATCCTGTCGCTGATCCTGTGGTCGCTGCTGTGGGTGGTGTCGTTCAAGTACGTGATGTTCATCTTGCGTGCTGATAACCAGGGTGAGGGCGGCACCATGGCGCTGACTGCACTGGCGCGGCGGGCCACGGCGGCCTACCCGCGGCTGCGCACGCTGATGGTGATCTGTGGCTTGATCGGCGCTTCGCTGTTCTATGGTGACAGTATGATCACCCCGGCGGTGTCGGTGCTGTCGGCGGTGGAGGGCGTAGGCCTGGCCTTCGACGGTATCGACCATTGGGTGGTGCCAATTTCGCTGGTGGTGCTGGTGGCACTGTTCCTGGTGCAGCGGCACGGCACCGAGAAGATCGGCAAGCTGTTTGGTCCGATCATGGTTACCTGGTTCGTGGCGCTGGGCGCGTTGGGTGTGCATGGCATCTCGCAGAGCCCGGAAGTGCTCAAGGCGTTCAACCCGGGCTGGGCAGTCAACTTCTTCGTGGTGCACCCAGGCATCGGCGTGGCCATTCTCGGCGCGGTCGTGCTGGCGCTGACCGGTGCCGAGGCGCTGTACGCCGACATGGGGCACTTTGGCCGCAAGCCGATTGCCCGGGCCTGGTTCCTCCTGGTGCTACCGGCGCTGCTGCTCAACTATTTTGGCCAGGGTGCACTGCTGCTGCAAAACCCGGAGGCCGCGCGAAACCCGTTCTACCTGCTGGCACCGGACTGGGCGCTGCTGCCCTTGGTCGGGCTGGCAACCATGGCCACGGTTATCGCCTCGCAGGCGGTGATTTCCGGGGCCTTCTCCCTGACCCGTCAGGCCATCCAGCTGGGCTACATCCCACGTATGCACATTCAGCACACCTCAAGCGACGAGCAGGGGCAGATCTACATTGGTGCGGTGAACTGGACGCTGATGGTGGGCGTGGTGCTGTTGGTCATCGGCTTCGGGTCGTCGGGCGCTCTGGCGGCTGCCTATGGGGTTGCGGTCACCGGTACCATGCTGATGACCACCATTCTGGTATCCGCGGTGATGCTGCTGCTGTGGAAGTGGCCGCCGCTGCTCGCAGTGCCGATTCTGGTCGGCTTCCTGTTTGTCGACGGGCTGTTTTTCGCCGCCAACGTGCCGAAAATCGCCCAGGGTGGTGCCTTCCCGGTGTTGGCCGGCGGTGTGCTGTTCCTGCTGATGAGCACCTGGAAGCGCGGCAAGCAGATTCTGGTCGAGCGCATCGATGAAGGTGCGCTGCCATTGCCATTGTTCATCAGCAGCATCCGTATTCAGCCACCGCACCGGGTCGAGGGTACGGCAGTGTTTCTGACTGCACGCTCCGATGCCGTGCCGCATGCGCTGTTGCACAACATGTTGCACAACCAGGTGCTGCACAGCCAGGTGGTGCTGCTGACTGTGGTCAGCGAAGACCGGCCCCGGGTGCCGGAACATGAGCGTTTCGAGGTGGAAGCCTATGGCGACGGATTCTTCCGTGTGTTGCTGCACTTTGGGTTCATGGATGAGCCGGACGTGCCTGCCGCGTTGAAGCTGTGCCATCTGGAAGGCCTGGACTTCACGCCGATGCGCACCACCTACTTCCTTAGTCGCGAGACGGTGATCGCGTCACGGCTGGAGGGGATGTCGCGCTGGCGGGGCAACCTGTTCGCGTTCTTGCTGAAGAATGCCAACGGCAACCTGCGCTTCTTCAACCTGCCGTTGAACCGGGTGATCGAGCTGGGAACGCAGGTCGAGATCTGAGTGGTTCATACAGCACTGTCAGGGCCGCAGGGCGGCCCTGATGCTTGTCAATTCTGCTCAGTTACGCGGGACTTGCCCTGGCGCGTCTCGATCTCGCCAATCAACCGCTTGGCGAGTGCCGGGTAGTTCTCGTCGAAGTGGTGCCCGCCAGGCAGTTTCAGGCGCTCACCGACTGCTGTGTTTTCCGTGCAACCGCTCTCGTCTGTTTCCTCTACGCCATACACGCAGACGACCTTGGACGTTGGCAGCTTGGCCATTTCCGGCCCGGTTGGGGCTTCCTGGCCTTCCTTGCCCAGCCAACCCTCGACCTCGATCTCGAAGCTGCCACTGCGCGCGAAGGCTAACAGCATCACCGCGTCGATACGCTGCTGGTCCTCGACTGGCAGGCGGTTGTAGATCGCCGGCAGCACGTCGGCGCCGAACGAATAGCCGGTCAATACGAAGCGCTTGGTACCCCACTTCTGCCGGTAGTGATGCATCAGCTCGGAAAGGTCGGCGGCGCTTTGTTCCGGGGTCTTGTGCTGCCAGTAGTAGCGTAGCGTGTCGATGCCCACCACCGGGTAACCCAGCTTGGCCATCTCCCCGGCCACGTCGCGGTCCAGGTCGCGCCAGCCGCCATCACCAGAGAGGAACAAGGTGACCGTGTCTGTCGTTTGCCCGGCCGGCACCTCGACCACCGGCATGGCCAGTGCGTTACCGTCGTGGCCGACCAAGGCTTGGGTCAGTTGCGCCTTGAGCACTTGTGGCAAGTGGATGTCGTAGTCGCTGATGCTGGTTTCGGCGTTGGCCTGGTCGCGCACGAAGGCGGCGCTGGCGTCATCCGGGTTGTCGTTCCAGGCGACGTTCCAGTGGCCATGGGCCGCCGACTTGGGCAGCGGTGCCCGGCAGCCAGGCTGTTCGAGGGTGAAGCCCACGGAAATGGCCCGCGCCTGGTCATCGTTCTGGCTTGCCAGCCAACGCCAGGCCTGAGCGGCACCGGGGCCGATACCGGCGACCAAGGTTGGTTTTTCCTGCAGTTGGGCCAGCGCCTGGTCCATGGCCTGTTGCTGCTTGCTGCAATCATTAGGGGGCAGAGTCACCTGCACCAGCTGGGCTTCACCGGCCTGGCTCAGGTCGAGCAGTTGCTTGCCCGTCAGTGCCTGGTCCTGTGGCACACCGATGGCCACCCGGACCTTGGGGGGCACGCCAGGGGTAACAAGGGTGATGCTGGTGTCATTGATGCTCATTTGTTCCAGGCGTGCCTCGGGGGCCGGGCGCGTCCACAGCCAGAAGGCCAGCGCGCCACCCAAGGCAGCCAGCAACAGGGGAACCAGCAGGTACAGCCAAAAGCGTCGGGTCATCAGCGTTTCACCAATCCAGTCAGGCCGCCTGCAATCAGGGCGGCGGTGTCGGCCAGCGCCACCAGCGGGTCGAGCCCGGCTGGCACGGCCATGTAGCGGGGTTCCCAGTCCGGCTGGAACTTGTCCTTGAAGCGTCGAAGCCCCTGGAAGTTGTAAAGCTGTTCACCACGGCGGAACACCAGCGAACCCAAGCGCTGGGTCAAGGGGGCGCCACGCCTTGGTTGCAGGCCGGAAAGCGGCACCATGCCCAGGCTGAAACGCCCGTAGTCATGGCTTTTGTAGTGCAGGATCAAGCCGATCATCATGAACTCCATGGTCAGCTTTGGCGCTTCGGGGTGCGCACGCATCAGGTCGAGGCTGGCCAGCTCGTTTCCATGGGTCTCCAGCAAGTTGGCGAAAGCTACCGGGCGGCCCTGGAAGCGAATCAGGGCTATGCGGAAGTGCTGCAGGTAGTCCGGGCTGAAGCGTCCCAGCGAGAAGCCTTTCTCGCGCACGCTCTTGCCGCCGAGCCAGGCATCGGAAATTTCCTTCAGCTCAGCCAGCGGGGCGTGGCCGGGCTCATGGATCTCCAGGCTCAGGCCATCGCGTCCGCCGCGGTTCCAGGTGTAGCGCAGGTCTTTCATCTCCTTGCCTTTGGCTTCAAGGTCGAAGCGGCGCAAGTCGACCCGGGCTTCTTCACCCAGCTTCAATGCGGTCAGGCCGATGTCCATGTAGAACGGTAGGTTCTCCGCGCGCACCTGGTAGAACACTGGCCGTGCGTGGTGCAGGTCGCACAGGTCGCGGAACTGCCAGATCATTTCGGCACGCTCCTGGGCTGGGCCTATCGGGTCGTACAGCGCCACCAGGCTGCGGCCGCGCCGGGCGTACATGAGGAACGCGTTATCACGCGGGTGGAACAGCAACGCCTTGTCGCCAGTCAGCGCCAAGCCACCGTCTGGCTGGTCGGAGGCCTGCAGGATACGGTTGGCGCGTTGCAGCTCTTCTTCATCGGGCAGGTGGATCACCGGCGGCGCTGTGCGCAGCAGCCACGTCAGAGCCACGGCAGCCAGCAGCAAGGCACTGCCCATGGCAGCGCGCAGGCCCCGTGGTGCGTCGGCATCGAGGGTGAACTGCCACCATAGCTGATGGCTGTAAGGGACATCCTGGTAAGCGAACAGCAGCAGCCACACCGATGCGCCTACTGCACAGGCGCTGGCCACCAGGAACACCGGCGAGAAGGGTAGCTCCAGCAGGCGGCTGGGGCGATAGAACGAGCGGCGGAACAGAGCGAGCAGGGCGGCGGTAAAGGTCAGCAGGCAAGCCTCTTCCCAGTCAAAACCCTTCAACAGCGACAGCAGGGCGCCGACCAGCAACAGCACGGTGGTCAGTAGCCAGGCGGCGGACAGGCGCCGACGCAGGCCTTGGGCCAGCAGCAGGCATAGCACACCGATCAGGCTGGCGCCGAAATGAGAGGCATCGATCAGCCGGTGTGGCACCAGGAAGCCCATGTGCTCCAGGCGCGTGTCTATCTCGGGCGTGGCACCGGAAAACAGCAGCACCATGCCGGACAGGAACACCAGAATAGACAGGACCGGTGCGGCCAGACCCGAAGCGGCCTTGATGGCCTGTTGTGCAAACAGCAGGCGCCGGGCTTCATTGGCCAGCAGCAACACGCAGGCCAGCAGCAGTGGCAATACCACATAAATCAGCCGGTACAGCAGCAAGGCAGCGGCCAGCGGTGCGGCACCGAGTTGGTCGGCAAAGGCCGCCAGCAGGATCGCTTCGAATACCCCGACGCCGCCCGGTACGTGGCTGAGCACGCCCGCAGCCAAGGCCAGCAGGTATACCAGTACGAATGCGCCGAAAGGAGGGGCTTCTGGCAGCAACAGGTAGAGCACGGTGGCAGCCGCCCCTACATCCAGCGCGGTAATGAGCAGTTGCAGGGCCGCCAGGCGCGCATTGGGCAGGCGAAGTGTGCGCCGGCCCAGTTGAACGAGCAGGTTATCGGACAACGGTTGCTCGGCCAGGCGTCGGCGGTACAAGCCAATGACCAGCAAGGCAGACAGCACCAGCACGGCGCTGGCGACAGCTGCCAGCAGGCCGGGCGCCAACCCGAGAGCTGTCGAGGCCGCCGGCAGGTTGCTCAATGTCGCCAGGGCGGCCAGGGGCGGCAGCGCGCAGCCCAGTGACAGGCTGGCAAACACAGTCATGCGTGCGACTTCGCCAGCACCCAGCCCCAGGCGTGCGTACAGGCGATAGCGAACCGAGCCGCCAGAGAGCATCGACAGGCCGATGGCGTTGCCGATGGCAAAGGCGCTGAAGCCGCCCAGTACCAAGCTGCGTGCTGGCAGCTTCACGCCGGCATAGCGGCTGGCCGACCACTCGTAGCCCAGCAGGATCACAAAGCCGACCCCCGTTGCCAGCAAGGCGCCCAGCAATGACTGGGTCGGCACGCTGAGCATGGCATCGTGCAAGGCATAGATGTCCAGTTCGTTCAGCAGGTGGCGGCAGGCAATCAAGGCCATCGTGAACAATAACAGGGTCACCATCAGGCCTATGGGCTGGCGGTAGCGACTCAGGCGTTCGAGTAAGGGCAGACGCTGCACAGCACCGGGTAGTGCCGTAGCGAGTGGCACCGCAGGTTCGGGATTGTGCGAAGTCATGAGTTGCCCCGGGCATGCAGCGCGAGGTGAGGGAAAGGTGCGGCCAAGTGAAAGTCCCTTAGGAAAACGTATCCAATGGTACTCCGGCCTCAGGCGTTTGCAGCGGCTTGGCAGGGTTAAAGATAGTTCATCCAGGGCGCGACATCTCAAGCCTGCGGAGTGGCATGAGGGAAGGGAAAATCGAGGTGGCAAAAGTCAGGAGGGTAAAAAGCAACAAACCCCGCGCTGCTTACACAGGCGGGGTTTGTTCTGACGAATATGGTTGCGGGAGCCGGATTTGAACCGACGACCTTCGGGTTATGAGCCCGACGAGCTACCAGGCTGCTCCATCCCGCGTCAGTGGGGCGGATTCTACAGTGTGTAGGTTGTATGTCAAGCGCTAGGCTTTGATTTGTCGATGTTTTTTCGAAAAGGCTAACCAACAGGCAAAGAAAAAGGCCACTGTGTTAACAGTGGCCTTTTCTTGAATCTGGTTGCGGGAGCCGGATTTGAACCGACGACCTTCGGGTTATGAGCCCGACGAGCTACCAGGCTGCTCCATCCCGCGTCAGTGGGGCGAATTCTACAGCGTACGGTTTATATGTCAAGCGCTAGGCATTGATTTCTCGAGCTTTTTCGAAAAAGCTTTTCTGCGGGCAAAGAAAAAGGCCACTGCGTTAACAGTGGCCTTTTCTCGAATCTGGTTGCGGGAGCCGGATTTGAACCGACGACCTTCGGGTTATGAGCCCGACGAGCTACCAGGCTGCTCCATCCCGCGCCTGTGAGATCGAATTCTACGGATTTGCGCTCCGATGTCAAGCAATTGTTTTGGAAAAACCTTTTTTGTTCAAACCCTTAGCGCTTGATAACAGTATCCAGCTCAGGCACGGCGGGGCTTTCAGGCCGATTATCGTGTAGTCAGGCCGGTGAGCTGTTTCAGAGCAGGGCGCATGCGATACTATCTGTATGAATTTACAGTGCTGACGGTCGTCCATGTCCTTGCGCAAGATCATTCACGTCGACTGCGATTGTTTTTACGCTGCGATCGAGATGCGTGACGACCCGCGCCTGGCCGGCCGGCCCATGGCGGTGGGGGGCTCGCCCGACCACCGCGGGGTAATCGCCACCTGCAACTATGAAGCGCGTGCCTATGGAGTGCGCTCGGCCATGTCGTCACGGCATGCGCTGAAGCTCTGCCCCGATCTGTTGATCGTCAAGCCGCGCTTCGAGGCCTACCGTGAGGCCTCACGGGAAATCCACACGATCTTTCGCGACTACACGGAGCTCATCGAGCCTTTGTCGCTGGACGAAGCCTATCTGGATGTAAGCGAAAGCCAGTGGTACTCGGGCAGCGCCACGCGCATCGCCGAGGACATTCGCCGGCGTGTTGCCCGTACCCTGCATATCACCGTGTCGGCTGGTGTGGCGCCTAACAAGTTTCTGGCCAAGATCGCCAGTGACTGGCGCAAACCCAATGGACTGTTCGTGATTACCCCTAATGAAGTGGAAGCGTTCGTTGCCGCCTTGCCAGTGGCCAGGTTGCATGGGGTGGGCAAGGTGACGGCCGACAAACTGACGCGGCTGGGCATCGAAACCTGCCTGCATTTGCGTGAGTGGTCACGGCTGGCGTTGGTGCGCGAGTTCGGCAGTTTTGGCGAGCGGTTGTGGGGGCTGGCGCGGGGGATCGATGAGCGTGCGGTGCATAACGACAGCCGACGCCAGTCGGTGAGTGTCGAAAACACCTACGACGCCGACCTGCCAGACCTGGCCACTTGCCTGGCGCGGCTGCCAGAGCTGCTGGACAGTCTGAACGAACGCATCGCCCGCATGGACAGCAGCTACCGGCCAGACAAACCATTCGTCAAGGTCAAGTTCCATGACTTCAGCCAGACCACCATGGAGCAGGCGGGCGCGGGCCGGGACCTGGAGAGTTATCGGCAGTTGCTGGGGCAGGCGTTCGCCCGTGGTGGCAAGCCGGTACGCTTGCTAGGGGTAGGGGTGCGATTGCGTGACTTGCGGGGTGCGCATGAACAGCTGGAGCTGTTCCCGCCTAATAAATGAAAGGGGCTGCAATGCAGCCCCTTCTGTTAATGCACGCCCGGATCGGCCACCAACCGGCCAGTGGCCTTGGTCAGCGACTGCAAGAACTCCTGCTGCAGTTCCGGATCGTTGCGGGTCAGCTCGATCAGGCTCTGTTCCATTTCACTGGCTTCCTCTTCAAGGCCCAGCTCGGACAAGCGCTTGACCCGGTGCACCCACTGGCCGACTTCATCATCTTCGAGGTCATCGAAGATCAGTTCATGGGCCTCAAGCAGCTTGTTGCGCAGGGTGGCGCTGACCAGCAGGCTGGCATCGCCTCGTACCGCATTGTCCTCGTCATGTGCCTGCAGGTGCAAGGTACCGACGTGGTTGAGGTTCTGCTCGGAGAACGGGCTGTCGAGCAGGTTCAGGCGCAGCACGCCGTTACGGTCGGTGGTCAGCTCGTGGGTCATCTTGCCGGCCTTGACCTCCACCAGGCGCTCGCTCCAGGGCAGGCTGGTGAATTCCTCGCGCTTGCCTTTTTGCACTTCGCTGATCCCGGCCAGGTTCTGCTGGGCGCGACCGTTGGATGGCACGTTCATGAACGGGTTGAGCCCATCCACGCCATAACTGAGCCAGTCGTGCGTGATGCTTTGCGGCAGGTTGCCCAGGGCGAAGACGTTGACCACATTGGCGCCGACGCCCGCCACCACGGCCACTGCACCCAGCGGGATCTCGTAGATCTCCCGCCAGGGCTGGTAAGGCGTGTAGCGGTCATAGCGACGGGTCACTTCGAATTCGGTGACTTCGAAGCGCTTTTGCTCGTGCACGCGCACACGTCGCTGCGGAAGCTCCATCACCTTCGGCTCGCCGACATCGATCTGCAGGGTGTGCTCGAGCAGTTTGCGCTCGACGCGCTCCTCATGGTCGCTGCGCTGGGACATCTGGTTGGCGCAGCCGCTGACGAGCAGGGTGCCGCACAGTGCGGCCCCCCCCAGGGTAAAGGTACTTCGCTTGAACATGATCACTCGTGCAATGGTTGTCAGCGGCGAACGCGGGCCTGCAGGAAGGTCAGCACTTCATTGAGCGGCAACGTCTGGGCGTCCTGCTCGGTGCGGTGCTTATACTCCAGGTTGCCTTCGGCCAGGCCGCGATCGCTGACGACGATGCGGTGTGGGATGCCGATCAGCTCCATGTCGGCAAACTTGATGCCTGGGCTGGTCTTCTTGTCGCGGTCGTCCAGCAGCACTTCATAGCCGGCGGCAGTCAGTTCGGCATACAGCTTGTCGGTTGCGTCGCGGACCACGTCGGTTTCGTAGCGCAGCGGTACCAGGGCAATCTGGAACGGAGCCAGGGCGTCGTTCCAGATGATGCCTTTGTCGTCATAGCTCTGCTCGATGGCAGCAGCAACCACGCGGGACACGCCAATGCCATAGCAACCCATCGACAGTACGACCGGCTTGCCGTTCTCGCCCAGCACCTGGCACTTCAGTGCCTCGCTGTACTTGGTGCCCAGCTGGAAGATGTGGCCCACTTCGATGCCGCGTTTGATAACCAGGGTGCCTTGGCCGTCCGGGCTTGGGTCGCCCTCGACCACGTTACGCAGGTCGGCGACTTGTGGAACCGGCAGATCGCGCTCCCAGTTGACGCCGAAGTAGTGCTTGTCGTCGATGTTGGCGCCGATACCGAAGTCGCTCATCAGGGCAACCGAGCGGTCGATGATGATTTCCAGTGGCAGGTTGAGCGGGCCGAGCGAGCCGGCACCGGCGCCAATGGCATCGCGCAGCTCGGCTTCGGTGGCCATGACCAGCGGGTCGGCAACCTGTTCCAGCTTGGTGGCCTTGATTTCGTTCAGTTCGTGGTCGCCACGGACGATCAGGGCAATCAGCTTGCCCTCTTCGGCGCCGCGCACGATCAGGGTCTTGACGGTCTTTTCGATCGGCAGGCCGTGGTTCTCCACCAGCTGGGCGATGGTCTTGGCGTTCGGGGTATCGACCAGGCGCAGCTCCTCGGTAGGTGCTGGACGCACGGTTTCACGCGGGATGGCCTCGGCTTTCTCGATGTTGGCGGCATAGTCGGAACTATCGCTGAAGATCACGTCATCTTCGCCGGACTCGGCCAGTACGTGGAACTCGTGCGAGTAGCTGCCACCGATCGAGCCGGTGTCGGCCTGCACAGGGCGGAAGTCCAGGCCCAGGCGGGTGAACACATTGCTGTACGCCTGGTGCATGCGATCGTAGGTTTCCTGCAGGGAAGCCTGGTCGGCATGGAACGAGTAGGCGTCCTTCATGATGAACTCGCGGCCACGCATCAGGCCGAAGCGCGGGCGGATCTCGTCACGGAACTTGGTCTGGATCTGGTACATGTTGAGCGGCAGCTGTTTATAGCTGGACAGCTCGTTACGGGCCAGGTCGGTGATCACTTCTTCGTGGGTTGGGCCGACGCAGAAATCGCGCTGGTGGCGGTCTTTCACGCGCAGCAGCTCAGGGCCGTATTGCTCCCAGCGACCGGATTCCTGCCACAGTTCGGCGGGCTGGATGCTCGGCATCAGCACTTCCAGGGCGCCGGCGGCGTTCATTTCCTCACGCACCACGGCTTCGACCTTGCGCATTACCCGCAAGCCCATCGGCAGCCAGGTGTACAGGCCGGAGGCCAGTTTGCGGATCATGCCGGCACGCAGCATGAGCTGATGGCTGATGACCACTGCGTCGGCAGGGGTTTCTTTCTGGGTGGCGAGCAAATATTGACTGGTGCGCATGGTTAGCCGTGTCGATTGCCTAAGACGTTGAAATAGCCCCGCATTGTACGGGGGGGAAACGAAGGCGTACAGGATGCCCCAGGGCGTGACACTTGTCAGCCAAGAAAAAGCCCGGCGTGATTGCCGGGCTTTTTCAGGTGCGGGGCACTGCAAGCCAGGCTTACAGGATGCTCAGCGGGTACTCCACGATCAGGCGCAGTTCGTCGATCGACGAGGAGCCGTAGTACACACCGTCGCTGGAGCGGTAGGTGGCCTGACGCACGCGGAAGCTCAGGTCCTTGGCCGGGCCGCTCTGCATCACGTACTTGACGTCGATGTCGCGTTCCCATTCCTTGCCGCTGTCGGTGGTGCGGGTGGTGGCACCGGAACCGCGAACGTAACGGGTCATGAAGGTCAGGCCAGGTACACCGAATTCGGCGAAGTTCAGGTCGTAGCGCGCTTGCCAGGATTTTTCGTCTTCGGCGTTGAAGTCGGAACGGGCAACGGAGTTGGCCAGGAAGACGGTACCGCCACCGTCCACGCCGTACGCGTAATCACCGTCGCCGCTGACTTTCTGGTAGGCCAGGGTGAAGGTGTGGGCGCCAATGTTGTAGGCGCCCGACAGGCTGGCTGCGATGTTGTCCAGCTCATTGGTGCCGTCGGACTTGCTGACGTAGGCGCCGGTCAGGTTGTTGCCAATCGACTTGGTGTCATAGATGTTGAAGTCGAACACCAGGCCTTGCTTGTCGCTGATCGGCAGCGCCCAGTTGATGTTGCCGTACCACTTGCGGAAGTGATCTTCGACACGCGAGTAGTAGACGCTGGTGCTGAGGCTGTCGGTAATGGCGTAGGTGCCACCAAAGACGTTGGCTTCAGTCAGGTTCAGGCTGTCGTGATAGGTCTGAGCCTGGGCGTTGAGCGCGGTGAAGTGACCGGCATGCAGGGTCAGGCCATCGATTTCGTTGCTGGTGATCAGGCCGCCTTCAGCCACTTCCGGCAGCAGTCGGCTGTCGTCGGTAGCCAGTACTGGCAGGGCGGTGAACTGGTCGCCGAACTTGAGCACGGTGTTGGAAATGCGCATTTTCACTGCGCCGCCGCCTTCGGAGTAGTCGTCTTGCGAACGGCCGTCGGCACCTGTCGGGAACAGGCCGGTGCCGGCGCGGCCTTTACCGCTGTCCAGCTTGAGGCCCAGCATGCCGATGGCGTCGATACCGAAGCCTACGGTGCCTTGGGTGAAGCCCGATTCGAAGGTGCCGAGGAAGCCAAGGCCGGTTTCTTCAACGCGGCTCTGGGAGCCAGGCGCGTTGTTACGGAAGTCACGGCTGAAATACAGCATGCGGGTCTTGACGTTCAGCTTGCTGTCTTCGATGAAACCTTTGGACTCGTCCTGTGCCGAGGCCATTGCCAACTGCGAGGTCCCTGCCGCAACGGCCAGGGCGATCATGCTCCACTTCATCACGCGCATCGTGATTTGCTCCTTTGGTTTTTAGGAAGAGTACCGCTGCGTCCAAGTCTTTTAGTTATATGGGGCAGCTCTTTCTTGTTATGTCGGCGAAAATGTATAGCACGCAGACTGTTGTTGGCGATATGGCTATAAGCACTCTTTGCGGAACTTTTTCACCGTGTCGCTTTTAAGTATTTCCATGTCGCAAATCACGCCCCGGTTCAGGGGCCGTATAACCTCAGCGCTGTTCCTGTCACCGTAACGAATCTGTAACTGCCGATTCCGGTTGAGGAAACTCCCTGGTAACCCATGTCGCTGTTGTTATTTGTCGCGTACACCTGCTACTGCAGATGTCGTGCCGACTTGGCGTGAAGGGAATGCAACAAGCGTGCTCAAAATTCGCAACAGTTCATGAAATTTTCACAAAACCTGCTACCGAGGGTCGGAAAGTCCCGTAAATGCGGGACGAAGGCTGTTCGTGTGACTTTTGCGATCAAGAATCATTAGAATTTAAAAAGCTGCCTTTAGAGTCAAGGTGTTACCGTAACTTGTTCATCCGGCGTCGTTTGTGGGGTGGCGGGTGTGGGGAGGGCGGGCAGGCGGCCTCATTTTGGTGCGAAAAGTAGCGCTGTGTTACCGGGAGTGTGCAAGGTATCCTTGCTGGCCTGTTTTCCGCCTGACGCGGGATGGTATTACCTGAAGGAGATTTGCCGTGTTCGTCCTCGATTCGCGTTTGCAGCAGGATTCGCTGGTGCTGGGGGAGTTTCCGCTTTGCCAGCTGCTGCTGAGCAAGGATGCCAATTACCCATGGTTCATTCTGGTGCCCAAGCGCGCTGGTATCAGTGAGCTTTTCGAGCTGGATGCGGCAGAGCAACAGCAGTTGTGGCAGGAAACCACCCTGTTGGCAGAAGCGCTGAAGGCCAGCTACGCAGCCGACAAGATGAACGTGGCTACCTTGGGCAACGTGGTCAGCCAGTTGCACATGCATGTGATCGTGCGCCAGCGCGACGACGCTGCGTGGCCGGCTCCGGTATGGGGCAAGTGTGCACCTGTAAGCTACACCGATGATCAACTGCAAGCTGTTCGCCAGCGCCTGCGCAGGCTGCAACTTGCTGGTTACCAAGAGGCCTGAGATGACACTGGAAATGCGTATGGTCGAACTGGAAACCCGTCAGGCGTTTCAGGATGACGCTATCCAGGCGCTGAATGACGTGGTGGTGGAGCAAGCGCGGGTGATCGAGCGTCTGCAATTGCAGATGGCCGAGCTGATCAAGCGTCATGAAGAGATGGTTGGTCAGTATGGCAGTGAAGGGGAAGAGGCGCCGCCTCCCCATTATTGAGTGCTTCCAGGCTGCTATCGCCGGCAAACCAGCCACCACAGGTATGATGCTGCCCTCAGGAGCAGCGCGGACCTTGTGGAGCCTGGCTTGCCGTTGATAACGTCAGCCGGTCAGCCGTTGGTCAGCGGCGGGTTACCGCAACCACGTCTTCGGCCTGCAGGCCCTTGTCGCGGTGCATCACCGAAAACTCCACGCGCTGGCCTTCGACCAGGATGCGGTGGCCCTCACCGCGGATGGCCCGAAAGTGCACGAAGATGTCATCACCCGAGTCGCGGGAAATGAAACCAAAGCCTTTCGATGTGTTGAACCATTTGACGGTGCCGGTATCACGGTTGCCGGCGTCCTGTGTCGCGTGTTGACTGCTGCGCGCCTTGCGCGGGCTGCGAGCAAAGCCCACGGCCAGATGCATGGCCACGGCCAGCGCCGCACAGACCAGGGCTGCCAGGTTGCCCATTTCCGGGCGGGCCAGGAGTGTCAGGGTCTGTAGCACGACGGCGACCACCAGCAGGGCGCAGGCCAGGTGCTGCAGTTGTTGCCGCGCGCCGCGATGATACAGTGGCACCACCGGCGCCAGCACCAGGTTGAGCAGGCCGAGCAGGGCCAGGTAGACCGCTTCGGGTTGTTGCAGGAAGGGTATCGCATCGGTTTTCAGGCTGGGTATGAGCGATAGCAGCAAAGCTGCCACGCCCGTCACCAGATGGACGATCTTGAACATGGGGTTGGCTCACTGTTGATAAGGCCGATCACAGGAAGAGCTGGCAGCACGGTGCGCATGAGGTATAGGGCGCGAACACGTTGCAGGCCAGCCTATGCACCCGGCAATGACAGTCCGCACGGGTGGCACAGTGCCTATTTAACAGTAAAGCCGCAGCCTACTCAAACCGCAGGCCGCCCAGCGGGCGATGTGTTGCGCCATGTCACATGCTGCATGCGCCAAGTGTTGCTACAGTGGTCGGAGTCCGCTTGAGTCTCAAGCCTTATGGAAAGGGGAGCTTCATGGCAATCGATATCGGTATCAGTGAAGAAGATCGCAAGTCCATCGTCGATGGGTTGTCCCGCCTGTTGTCGGATACCTACGTGCTGTATCTGAAAACCCATAACTTTCACTGGAACGTCACCGGCCCGTCGTTCCGAACCCTGCACCTGATGTTCGAAGAGCAGTACAACGAACTGGCGCTGGCAGTCGATTCGATCGCCGAGCGCATCCGTGCCCTGGGCTTCCCGGCACCGGGTTCGTATGCATTCTATGCACGGCACTCGTCGATCAAGGAGGAGGAAGGTGTCCCCCCGGCAGACGAGATGATCCGCCAGTTGGTTCAGGGGCAGGAGGCCGTGGTGCGCACTGCGCGCAGCATTTTCCCTGTGGTGGACAAGGTCAGTGACGAGCCGACCGCAGATCTGCTGACGCAGCGTATGCAGGTGCACGAGAAAACTGCCTGGATGCTGCGGGTACTGCTCGACGGCAACTGAGGCTTATCGAGCAAACAGCCCCGGTCGGTATGTCCGGCCGGGTTTCTCATGTTGTGCAGGAAGACTTTGCCGCTGCTTTAAGCTCGCCCGTCAGCGCTTCATAGGCCACCTGGTACCTGTGACGAGGAGGTGTGGCGCATGATGCAAGCGAGCAAGCGTATGGTTGGCCAGGGCAGTTGGCCAGGAAAACAGTGCATTGACCCGTTCAAGGCGGACTTCGACATGTTGCAGACGCAGCCGGTGTCACGTTCCGTGCGGCTCAACGGCTTTTCTACCTGTCTGCGCCTGGAGGCTGTCTACTGGGATATCCTGGAACGCATCGCCGCCGCCAACCGTTGTTCGGTCAGTGCCGTGTTGTCCTACGTGGACCGTGAAGTGCACCTGCGCCAGGGCGGTGTGCGCAACTTCAGCGGGCTGATCCGGGTAATCTGCGTGGCGTGGCTGCAGGACTCGCCAAGTGCGCGCTGATCGCCTGGCGGGCTGCGCAGTGCTTGCTAACCATATATAATCCCGCTTTTTGCTGCCCCGGCAGCCAGCGTTATGGTTGACGAGAGACACCCATGCCCCTTTATGACTATCAATGTGCGTCCTGCGAGCACCGCATGGAAGTGCTGCAGAAGATCAGCGCCGCGCCGCTGATCGATTGTCCGGCCTGTCAGGCACCGGCACTGAAAAAGCTGCTGTCGGTGCCAGGCTTTCGCCTGAGCGGTAACGGTTGGTACGAAACCGACTTCAAGACCGGGGCGAAAAAGAATCTGGCAGGCGGCGACAAGGCCGACTGAGTTGAATGCTGTGACCGGGTCTTGCAGTATTAGCCCTCCGGGCGGCCAAGGCCTCCACCGAATACACGAATCACGAGAAGCGAAACCACCATCATGATGCGCAGCCATTATTGCGGCCAACTGAACGAGAGCCTGGACGGCCAGGAAGTCACCCTTTGCGGCTGGGTCCATCGTCGCCGCGACCACGGCGGGGTGATCTTCCTCGACATCCGTGACCGCGAAGGCATGGCCCAGGTCGTGTTCGACCCGGATCGCGCCGAAACCTTCGCCGCCGCAGACCGCGTGCGCAGCGAATATGTCGTACAGATCACCGGCAAGGTCCGCAAGCGCCCTGAAGGTGCGGTGAATGCCAACATGGCCTCCGGTGCCATCGAGATCCTCGGCTACCAGCTGACTGTGCTCAACGAGGCGGAAACCCCGCCGTTCCCGCTGAACGAGTACTCCGACGTCGGCGAGGAAACCCGCCTGCGCTACCGCTTCATCGACCTGCGTCGCCCGGAAATGGCTGAAAAGCTGCGCCTGCGTTCGCGCATCACCAGCAGCATCCGTCGCTTCATGGACGACAACGGCTTCCTCGATGTCGAAACGCCGATCCTCACCCGTGCCACTCCGGAAGGCGCGCGCGACTACCTGGTGCCAAGCCGTACCCATGCCGGTAGCTTCTTCGCCCTGCCGCAGTCGCCCCAGCTGTTCAAGCAGTTGCTGATGGTCGCCGGCTTCGACCGCTACTACCAGATCGCCAAGTGCTTCCGTGACGAAGACCTGCGTGCCGATCGCCAGCCGGAATTCACCCAGATCGACATCGAGACCAGTTTCCTCGATGAAAGCGAGATCATGGGCCTGACCGAAAGCATGATCCGCAAGCTGTTCAAGGAAGTGCTCGACCTGGAATTCGGTGAGTTCCCGCACATGACCTTCGAAGAGGCCATGCGCCGCTACGGCTCCGACAAGCCAGACCTGCGTATTCCGCTGGAACTGGTCGACGTTGCCGACCAGTTGAAGGATGTCGACTTCAAAGTGTTCGCCGGCCCGGCCAACGATCCGAAGTGCCGCGTTACTGCCCTGCGTCTGCCAGGCGGCGCCAGCATGCCGCGCAGCAAAATCGACGAGTACACCAAGTTCGTCGGTATCTACGGTGCCAAGGGTCTGGCCTACATCAAGGTCAACGAGCGCGCCAAGGGCGTCGAAGGCCTGCAGTCGCCGATCGTCAAGAACATCCCTGAGGCCAACCTCAACAACATCCTCGATCGCGTTGGCGCCGTAGACGGTGACATCGTGTTCTTCGGTGCCGACAAGTTCAAGGTGGTCAGCGAAGCCCTGGGCGCGCTGCGTATTCGCCTGGGTCACGACTTCGAGCTGCTGACCTGCGAGTGGGCGCCGATGTGGGTCGTCGACTTCCCGATGTTCGAAGAGAACGAAGACGGCAGCTTCACTGCTCTGCACCACCCGTTCACCGCGCCGAAGTGCACCCCGGAAGAGCTCGAGGCCAGCCCGGCCACCGCCCTGTCCCGTGCCTACGACATGGTTCTGAATGGTACCGAGCTGGGTGGCGGTTCGATCCGTATCCACCGTAAAGAGATGCAACAGGCGGTATTCCGCCTGTTGGGTATCGGGGCAGAAGAGCAGGAAGAGAAGTTTGGCTTCCTGCTCGACGCTCTGAAGTTCGGGGCGCCGCCTCACGGTGGCCTGGCGTTCGGTCTGGACCGTCTGGTCATGCTGATGACCGGCGCCCAGTCGATCCGTGAAGTGATCGCGTTCCCGAAAACCCAGAGCGCCGCATGCGTCATGACCCAGGCCCCCGGCCTGGTCGACGCCAAGGCCCTGCGCGAACTGCACATCCGACTGCGCGAACAGACCAAGGTCGAGTAAGCAGTCCCCGGGCGCATCCACATGGATGCGCCTTTGCGTTTCGACGCAGGTATTTTCCCGTCCCGCCCCGTCATGGGGCGGGGCTGTTTGTGATTCAAAGGATTCGGAGTCGTTATGGCTGGTCATTCCAAGTGGGCGAACATCAAGCACCGCAAAGAGCGCCAGGATGCCAAAAGAGGCAAGGTCTTCACCAAGTGGATCCGTGAACTGACGGTCGCTGCCAAGCAGGGTGGCCCTGATCCGGCATCCAACCCGCGCCTGCGCCTGGCGTTGGACAAGGCCCTGGGCGCCAACATGAGCCGCGACATCATCGATCGCGCCGTGGCCCGTGGTGCCGGCACCAACGAAAGCGACAACGTCGAAGAGCTCAGCTACGAGGGTTACGGCCCGGGTGGCGTGGCGATCATGGTCGAAGCCATGACCGACAACCGCAACCGTACCGCTGCCGCCGTGCGTCATGCCTTCACCAAGTGTGGCGGCAACCTGGGTACTGACGGCTCGGTGGCTTACCTGTTCGAGCGCAAAGGCCAGATCAGCTTTGCCCCGGGCGTGGAAGAGGACGCGTTGATGGAAGCGGCTATGGAGGCCGATGCCGACGACGTGGTGGCCAACGACGATGGCTCGTTCGACGTATTCACTTCGTTCAACAGCTTCTATGCCGTGCGTAACGCCCTGGAAGAGGCTGGCTTCAAGGCCGCTGACGCGGAAATCGTCATGCAGCCGACCACCAGCGCCGAGCTCGACCAGGACGGTGCCGAAAAGGTGCTCAAGTTGATCGACATGCTCGAAGACCTGGACGACGTGCAGAACGTCTATTCCAATGCCCAGATTTCCGACGAGATCATGGAAAACCTCGGCTAAGGTGATTTGGCATTTTGTGCCAACGCTGAGCGTTTGATAGCGCCTGTGCCGGCCCTTTCGCGGGTAAACCCGCTCCTACAGGTATTAAGCCCATTTCAAATGTGGTGCAGTACCTGTAGGAGCGGGTTTACCCGCGAAAGGGCCGGCGCAGTTTGTAGAGATGCATCATTTTTTCGACGGGCTTTATGACTCTGATTCTAGGTATCGACCCTGGCTCGCGCATCACCGGCTATGGCGTGGTACGCCAGACCGCCCGTGGTTGCGAGTACGTGGCGTCGGGCTGCATCCGCACCGGCAGCGGTGAGCTGCACGAGCGGCTGCAGATTGTTTTTCGTGGTGTCAGTGAAATCATTGCCCAGCACGGCCCGGTGACCATGGGCATCGAACGGGTGTTCATGGCCCGCAACGCCGATTCGGCGCTCAAGCTTGGCCAGGCGCGGGGCGCGGCTATCGTCGCCGCCGCCGAGGCTGGCCTGGAAATCGCCGAGTACAGCGCCACCCAGGTCAAGCAGGCCGTGGCCGGCACAGGTGGTGCCAACAAGGAGCAGGTGATGATGATGGTCATGCACCTGCTGAAATTGACGCAAAAGCCGCAGATTGACGCTTCCGATGCCTTGGCCATCGCGCTGTGCCACGCACACACCCGCTCCAGTCTGGTGCCGCATGGCTTGACCACCGCGCGGCGACGCGGCGGGCGCTTGCGTCTGTAAGCGCTTCATGCGCTGATACACATTTTGTTCGGGTGATACGTTCACCTGCTGCATTTGCTGATAGGGTTGAGCGGTCTTTGACCGGCTCCCCGAGAGGAAGGATCGGAACGTGATTGGACGTTTGCGCGGCACCCTGGCGGAAAAACAACCGCCTCACCTGATTATCGACGTCAACGGCGTGGGTTACGAACTGGAAGTCCCCATGACCACGCTGTACCGTCTGCCCAAAGTGGGGGAACCCGTCACGGTGCATACCCATCTGGTCGTGCGCGAAGATGCCCACTTGCTCTACGGCTTTGCCGAAAAACGCGAGCGCGAGTTGTTCCGCGAGCTGATCCGCCTGAACGGCGTAGGGCCGAAGCTGGCCCTGGCGCTGATGTCCGGGCTGGAAGTGGATGAGCTGGTGCGCTGCGTGCAGGCCCAGGACACCTCAGCCCTGGTGCGCGTGCCAGGCGTCGGCAAGAAAACCGCCGAGCGCTTGCTGGTCGAGCTCAAGGACCGTTTCAAAGCCTGGGAAACCTCGCCGGCCATGTTCACCCTGGTCTCCGATGGGCCTTTACCGGTCGCCAGCGAGTCCAGTGCCGAGGCCGATGCAGTCAGTGCTCTGGTCTCGCTGGGCTACAAGCCGCAGGAAGCCAGCAAGGCCATCGCCGCGATCAAGGACAAGGCCGGCCTGAGCAGTGAAGAGCTGATCCGCCGCAGCCTGAAAGGGATGATTACCAAGTGATCGAAGCCGACCGCCTGATTGCCGCCAGTGGCCGCGACCGCGAAGAAGTCCAGGACCGTGCGATTCGCCCGCTGAGCCTGGACGAGTACATCGGCCAGCCAGTGGTGCGCGAGCAAATGGCGCTGTTCATCCAGGCCGCCCGTGGCCGCGGCGAGTCGCTTGACCACACGCTGATCTTCGGCCCGCCCGGCCTGGGCAAGACCACCTTGGCCAACATCATCGCCCATGAAATGGGGGTGTCGGTGAAGAGCACTTCGGGGCCGATTCTCGAGCGCCCCGGCGACCTGGCAGCCATGCTGACCAACCTCGAGCCGCACGACGTGCTGTTCATCGATGAAATCCACCGGCTGTCGCCTGTTGTCGAAGAAGTGCTGTACCCGGCCATGGAGGACTTCCAGCTCGACATCATGATCGGCGAAGGCCCGGCCGCCCGTTCCATCAAGCTTGATCTGCCACCTTTCACCCTGGTGGGGGCTACTACCCGTGCCGGCATGCTGACCAACCCGCTGCGTGACCGCTTCGGTATCGTCCAGCGCCTGGAGTTCTACAACGACAAGGATCTGAGTACCATCGTCAGCCGCTCGGCCAACATCCTTGGCCTGGCCATCGAGGACCAGGGCGCCTACGAGATTGCCCGCCGTGCCCGTGGCACGCCGCGCATCGCCAACCGGCTGCTGCGCCGCGTGCGTGACTACGCCGAGGTGCGCGGCAAGGGCCAGATCACCAAGGCCGTGGCTGACATGGCGCTGAACCTGCTGGACGTCGACGAGCGTGGCTTCGACCATTCGGACCGTCGCCTGCTGCTGACCATGATCGAGAAGTTCGATGGCGGCCCGGTGGGTGTGGACAACCTGGCTGCGGCCATCAGTGAAGAGCGTCATACCATCGAGGATGTGCTTGAGCCGTACCTCATCCAGCAGGGCTACATCATGCGCACACCGCGCGGCCGCGTGGTCACCCGGCATGCCTACCTGCACTTTGGGCTGAATATCCCCGGGCGCTTGGGGGAGGGGGGCGATTTTTCCGAGCCAGGCGATGAATGACAGATCAAAAGCGACTTTTTGTGGTCCTACCGCTGGCATGCCTTTGGTGCGCTGGCAATAAGACATTAATGAAGAAAAACAGTTGCCATAGCGGATTGGCAAGCTGAGGAGTAAGCACTAGAGTATGCGCGCGCAAAATCAGCTCGAACCGTTCGCACATCGGTGTCGCGTCTATTACGAAGATACCGATGCGGGCGGCGTGGTGTATTACGTCAACTACCTGAAATTCATGGAGCGCGCGCGCACCGAACGCCTGCGGCACCTGGGCTTTTCCCAGTCGCAGCTGGCTGAAGACAACCTGCTGTTCGTGGTCCACTCCAGCGAAGCGCGCTATCACGCGCCGGCGCGGCTTGATGACGAATTGCGGGTGACCGCGCAAGTACTTGAACTCAATCGCGCCAGCCTGCGTTTCGTACAGCAGGTGTGGCGGGAAAAGGATGAAACGCTGCTTTGCGAAGGGCAGTTCCTGGTGGCCGCCGTGCGCGCCGACACTTTCAAACCCCGAGCCATACCCCCCCAGCTGCGCGACGCCTTTGCGGCGGACGGCTCGGGTAATCAATCGAATGCAGGAGAATAAGCGTGGAAGCTAACGTCGTCGACCATACCTCCATGTGGAGTCTGGTCAGCAATGCCAGCGTGGTGGTACAGCTGGTAATGCTGACCCTGGTGGCCGCCTCGGTCACCTCATGGATCATGATCTTCCAGCGCAGCACCATGCTGCGCGCCGGTCGTCGTGCGCTGGATGCCTTCGAAGAGCGCTTCTGGTCGGGCATCGACCTGTCCAAGCTGTACCGCCAGGCAGGCAGCAACCCAGACCCGGACTCCGGCGTGGAGCAGGTGTTCCGTGCCGGTTTCAAAGAGTTCTCGCGCCTGCGCCAGCAGCCGGGTGTTGACCCGGATGCCGTCATGGAAGGTGTTGGTCGTGCCATGCGCGTTGCCATTTCGCGCGAGGAAGAAAAACTCGAGCAGAGCCTGCCGTTCCTGGCCACAGTCGGTTCGACCAGCCCGTACATCGGTCTGTTCGGCACTGTATGGGGCATCATGAACTCCTTCCGTGGCCTGGCCAGCGCCCAGCAGGCCACCCTGGCCACCGTTGCTCCGGGCATCGCCGAAGCGCTGATCGCTACCGCCATCGGCCTGTTCGCGGCAATCCCGGCTGTCATTGCCTACAACCGTTTCGCCGCGCGCAGTGAAGTGCTGATCGGCCGTTACTACACCTTCGCCGACGAGTTCCAGGCGATCCTGCACCGCAAAGTGCACACCAGCGAAGAGTAATCAGGTAGAAGCCCATGGCCCGAGTTCGCCACAAACGCAAGCCCGTCGCCGAGATGAACGTGGTGCCCTACATCGACGTGATGCTGGTGCTGCTGGTCATCTTCATGGTGACGGCGCCCATGCTCAACCAGGGCGTGAAGGTCGACCTGCCCAAGGTTTCCAGCGAAGCCTTGCCGCAGGACAACAACGTCCAGATCCTCACCATCTCCATCAAGGCCGATAAAACCTATTACTGGAACCTCGGCAGTGAAGTCGATACCGACAAGCAGATGGACAAGGCCATGACCTTGCCGGCCATGACCGACGCCGTCACCAAGATCATTGCTGCCGGCCGTGACCAGGGCAAGCAGACCCAGGTGTTCATTCGTGGCGACAAGGCTGTCGACTATGGCGCGGTCATGGGTGCCATGGGCGGGTTGCAGAAGGCCGGTGTCGGTAACGTTGGCCTGATTACCGAGGCGCCCTGATGCAACAGCGAGAGCCATCCGCCTCGGAAAGCTACTTCTGGCCCAGTGTCTGGGCCATCGGCCTGCATGTGCTGGTGTTCGCCCTGCTGTTCGTCAGTTTTGCCATGACGCCTGAGCTGCCGCCATCCAAGCCGATTGTTCAGGCTACCCTGTATCAGCTCAAGTCCAAGAGCCAGGCGACCACCCAGACCAATCAGAAAATTGCCGGGGAGGCGAAGAAAACCGCTTCGCGCCAGACCGAAGTCGAGCAATTGGAACAGAAGAAGGTCGAGCAAGAGGCCGTGAAGGCCGCGGAACAAAAGAAGGCCGACGCTGCTCAAAAGGCCGAAGAGGCTCGCGAGGCGGCTGAAGCGAAAAAAGCCGAGGCCGCTGAAGCTGCCAAGGCTGCCGAGGCGAAGAAAGCCGCCGAAGCCAAGAAGGCCGATGAGGCGAAGAAAGCCGCCGAGAAGCAGCAGGCCGACATCGCCAAGAAAAAAGCCGAAGAAGAGGCCAAGAAAAAGGCCGCTGAAGAGGCGAAGAAACAAGCCGCCGAGGACGCCAGGAAGAAGGCAGCCGAAGAGGCCAAGAAGAAAGCAGCCGAGGACGCCAAGAAGAAAGCGGCGGCCGAGGATGCGAAGAAGAAGGCAGCTGAAGAGGCCAAGAAGAAGGCCGCTGCAGACGCCCAGAAGAAAAAGGCACAGGAAGCGGCCCGCAAGGCGGCAGAAGACAAGAAAGCCCAGGCCTTGGCCGAGCTGTTGTCTGACACCACCGAGCGGCAGCAGGCACTGGCCGACGAGCAGGGCGATCAGGTGGCTGGCGACTTCGACGACCTGATTCGTATGCGCGCGGCCGAGGGCTGGGCGCGTCCGCCTTCCGCGCGCAAGGGCATGACGGTGACCCTGCAGGTCAGCATGTTGCCGGACGGTACCATTACCAGTGTCAGCGTGGCCCGTTCCAGTGGTGACGGCCCGTACGACAGTTCGGCAGTGGCTGCGGTCAAGAACATTGGTCGTCTGACCGAGATGCAGGGTATGAAGCCGAGCGATTTCAACCGTTATCGTTCGTTCAAGATGACATTTACACCTGAGGATCTAGCGTTGTGATTAAACGTCTGAGAGGACTGCTGGTCATGCTGTGCTGCGTGGCAGGCATGGCGGTGGCAGAGGAAAAGAACATCCTGGTCACCAGCGGCAGCGACCGGGCTACGCCCATCGCGGTAGTGCCGTTCGGTCTGCAGGGCGGCAGCGTGCTGCCGGAAGACATCGCCGACATCATCGGCAACGACCTGCGCAACTCTGGCTACTACTCGCCAATTCCGCGGCAGAACATGATCAGCCAGCCGTCGCAGGCCAGCGAAGTGATCTTCCGTGACTGGAAAGCGCTGGGAGCCCAGTACGTAATGGTCGGCAGCATCGTGCCGTCCGGCGGTCGCCTGCAGGTGCAGTACGCGCTGTTCAACGTCGCCACCGAGCAGCAAGTGCTGACCGGCAGCGTAGCGGGCAGCACCGACCAGTTGCGCGACATGGCGCACTACATTGCGGACCAGTCGTTCGAGAAGCTCACCGGCATCAAGGGCGCGTTCTCTACGCGCATGCTGTACGTGACGGCCGAGCGTTTCTCCACCAACAACACCCGCTACACCCTCCAGCGTTCGGACTATGACGGAGCGCGTGCGGTGACCCTGCTGCAATCGCGTGAGCCGATCCTGTCGCCGCGCTTTGCGCCGGATGGAAAGCGTATCGCCTACGTTTCGTTCGAGCAGAAGCGCCCACGTATCTTCGTGCAGAACATCGATACTGGCCGTCGCGAGCAGGTCACCAACTTCGAGGGCCTGAACGGCGCGCCAGCCTGGTCGCCGGACGGTTCGCGCCTGGCGTTCGTGCTGTCCAAGGACGGCAACCCGGACATCTACGTGATGAATATGGCTTCGCGCCAGATCAGCCGTGTTACTGCAGGCCCGGGTATCAATACCGAGCCGTTCTGGGGCAAAGATGGCAACACCCTTTACTTCACTTCCGACCGTGGCGGCAAACCGCAGATTTATAAACAGTCGGTCAGTGGTGGTGGTGCCGAGCGCGTAACGTTCGTGGGTAACTACAACGCCAACCCGAAACTTTCGGCGGACGAAAAGACCCTGGTAATGATTCATCGCCAACAAGGTTTTACCAACTTCAAAGTGGCGGCACAGGACTTGCAGCGCGGAAGTGTAAAGATTCTGTCTGAAACAAGTCTTGATGAGTCTCCCACTGTTGCGCCAAACGGCACCATGCTAATCTACGCCACCCGCCAGCAGGGCCGGGGAGTCTTGATGCTCGTGTCGCTTAATGGCCGCGTGAGGCTCCCACTTCCTACCGCTCAAGGCGAAGTCAGAGAACCGTCCTGGTCCCCTTACCTGAACTGATTGCGGCGTATACGTTTTGCTTAACACACTGGGGTTTCATTAGGAGTTTCACGATGGAAATGCTGAAGTTTGGTAAATTTGCTGCGCTGGCCCTGGCCATGGCCGTAGCTGTAGGTTGCTCCTCGAAGGGCGGTGACAACGCAGGCGAAGGCGCTGCTGTAGATCCTAACGCTGGCTACGGTGCCAACACTGGCGCTGTTGACGGCTCCCTGAGCGAAGAAGCCGCCCTGCGCGCAATCACCACCTTCTACTTCGAATACGACAGCTCGGACCTGAAGCCAGAAGCCATGCGCGCTCTGGACGTTCACGCCAAGGACCTGAAAGCCAACGGCAACCGTGTTGTTCTGGAAGGTAACACCGACGAGCGCGGCACCCGCGAGTACAACATGGCTCTGGGTGAGCGTCGTGCGAAAGCCGTTCAGCGCTACCTGGTTCTGCAGGGCGTTTCCCCTGCTCAGCTGGAACTGGTTTCCTACGGCGAAGAGCGTCCAGTTGCTACCGGCAACGACGAGCAGTCCTGGGCTCAAAACCGTCGCGTAGAACTGCGTAAGTAAGTTCTTATGCGTATGTGCCGCCGTGTAGTAACCGTCCTCGCACTCAGCCTGCCGCTTGCGGCCTGGGCTGAGGTCCCTGTAGTAGATGACAACGCAGGCAGCTATCCGCCTGCGGGTTATGGCACGAGCGGCGCCTATGCCGGGTCAGGGGCTTCGGCCCCTGCCTCTGCACAGGGTCAGCTGTTCATGCAGCTGCAACAGATGCAGGATCAGATTTCCCGCCAGCAAGGCATCATCGAAGAGCTGCAAAACGATGTGTCGCGCATGAAGCAGGAAAGCCTGGAGCGTTACCAGGACCTGGACCGTCGCATCAACAGTGGCGCTGCGCCTGCCGCAACCCCTGACAATTCCTCCGGTGGTGGTGCGTCCAATGCCGCCCCCGATGCCGCAGCAGGTGCTGCTGCGCAACAACCGGCCGGCAGTAGCCAGCCCAGCGATCCGGCGAAAGAAAAGCTCTACTATGATGCTGCGTTCGACCTGATCAAACAGAAAGACTTCGACAAGGCCAGTCAGGCGTTCAATGCCTTCCTGCGCAAGTACCCCAACAGCCAGTATGCCGGTAATGCCCAATACTGGTTGGGTGAGGTGAACCTGGCCAAGGGCGACCTGCAAGGCGCCAGCCAGGCCTTTGCCCAGGTCAGCCAGAAGTACCCAAAGCACAGCAAGGTGCCAGATTCGCTGTACAAACTGGCTGATGTCGAGCGCCGTATGGGCCACACCGACAAGGTAAAGGGCATCCTGCAGCAGGTCATCACCCAGTACCCCGGCACCTCTGCCGCTCAACTGGCCCAGCGTGACCTGCAAAGGCTCTAGGCGTTGCCGCTGTACCGCTAGAAAGAAACCCGCGCCAGTCGCGGGTTTTTTCGTTAGAATCACTGCCCTTTTTTCGTAAACACGCTGCTGCGGATAACGCTATGTCGAGTCCGCGACAGTGCCTGACGGAGGCGGACAGCCTGTTTAGCTGTCACGCCCGTGGCGAGCATGCAAGACACATTACGCATCACCGAAGTCTTTTACTCTTTGCAGGGTGAGACGCGAACGGCCGGGCTGCCCACGGTATTTGTGCGCCTCACCGGTTGCCCCCTGCGTTGCCAGTACTGCGACAGTGCCTATGCCTTCAGTGGTGGTACCGTACGCACCCTTGATTCGATCCTTGAGCAAGTGGCCGGCTTCAAGCCGCGCTACGTCTGTGTCACCGGTGGCGAACCACTGGCCCAGCCCAACGCCTTGCCGTTGCTGCAGCGGCTGTGTGACGCCGGTTACGAGGTGTCGCTGGAAACCAGCGGCGCGCTGGATATTGCCGGCACCGACACCCGCGTCAGCCGTGTGGTCGACCTGAAAACCCCAGGCTCCGAAGAGTCGCACCGTAACCGCTACGAGAACATCGAGCAGCTGACACGTAACGACCAGGTCAAGTTCGTCATCTGTTCCCGCGAGGATTATGACTGGGCGGTATCCAAGCTGATCCAGTACAACCTGGCTGAGCGTGCCGGTGAGGTGTTGTTCTCACCCAGCCATCATCAGGTGAACGCCAGTGACCTGGCAGACTGGATCGTTGCTGACAACTTGCCCGTACGCTTCCAGCTGCAGCTGCACAAGCTGCTGTGGAACGACGAGCCCGGACGTTGATTGAGGAGCACGTACACATGACTGAAAAACGCGCAGTAATCCTGTTGTCCGGCGGCCTGGACTCAGCCACCGTGGTTGCCATGGCCAAAGCCGAGGGCTACAGCTGCTACACCATGAGCTTTGACTACGGCCAGCGTCATCGTGCCGAGCTGAACGCCGCTGCCCGCGTGGCCCGCGACCTGGGCGTGGTCGAGCACAAGGTGATTGGGCTGAACCTCGACGGCATCGGCGGTTCGGCATTGACCGACAGCAGCATCGACGTGCCGGAAGCGCCGGGTGAAGGCATTCCGGTCACTTACGTGCCGGCGCGCAATACTGTGTTCCTTTCGCTGGCCCTGGGTTGGGCAGAAGTGCTGGAAGCGCGCGACATCTTCATTGGCGTCAATGCCGTGGATTACTCCGGCTACCCGGATTGCCGGCCCGAGTTCGTCGAGGCCTTCGAGCGCATGGCCAACCTGGCGACCAAGGCTGGCGTAGAAGGGCAGGGCTTCCGCATCCAGGCGCCGTTGCAGAACATGAGCAAGGCTCAGATCGTGCAGGCTGGTATGGCCCGTGGTGTGGACTACAGCCTGACCGTTTCCTGCTACCAGGCCGACGATGACGGCCGCGCCTGTGGCAAATGCGACAGCTGCCGCCTGCGCGCCGATGGCTTCAAGGCAGCCGGTATCGAAGACCCAACGCGGTATTTTTGAACAAAGTTTGATGGGGTATTGATTTCTCGTTAGAAATCAGTATTATACGCGCCATCCAACGGGTCGTTAGCTCAGTTGGTAGAGCAGTTGGCTTTTAACCAATTGGTCGTAGGTTCGAATCCTACACGACCCACCATACTCAGTACGTCAAAGCCCGCAATCAGAAATGGTCGCGGGCTTTTTCGTTTTTGGAATGCTGGGGCGCAAAGCGCCTCGATTTACTCGGCCCACTCAGGATCCCCGGTAAATACCACCGTCAGCCAACGGTCCGGCCCTTCGCCGCCTACCGCGTCGCCAATCTCGTTGCGCCAGGCATCCCATTCATCGATGGTCTTCGCCGCCATGGTTTTGGGCACGATGAAATACAGCTCAATCTCCCTCGAGCGCCCGACCTTGGCGACATAGGCGCGGTAAGACTGCAGGCCGTGGCGGGCGACGAAGGCCTTGGCCACTTCATCCACGTGCAGTTTGAGGTCGCCGGGGGTGACCAGGAAGATTTCAGACAGCGCCTGACGCACCACCGACATCGGCAACGGCACGATCACCAGGCACACCAGCGCCAGCACCGCCGGGTCGATGTACGGTGATACCCATTCAAGCGAAGTGCCCTGCACGGCATAGCCAAAGCAGAAGGCGATCAGTAGTGCGGCAGTGATGCTGGCCGACATCACCCAGCCCTTGACGTCCATGCGTACGAAGTCTGACTTCAGTTTGCGGTTGGCGCGGGCCTCGACGACGGCGATGGTCACGCAGGTGATCACCGTCAGCATTGCGTAGACCATGGCAATGCCGAACTCCAGGTGGCGCCCGCCTTGCAGCAGGCTGCTGACGGCGTTGATCAGCGCGTAGATGGCCACGCCGCCGAGCAGGATGCCGTTGAGCGCCAGTACCATGGGCTCCAGGTGCCAGAAACCCATGGTGAAGCGTTCGCGCAGCTTGCGCGACATCTGCACGCTGGTGGTGTGCGAAGTGATCAGCTTGACCACCACCAGCGACAGCCCGCTCATGCTGGCATCCACCAACGAGTAGACGCCGTCGAAGACGATGGAAAACGAGCCGGAGGCCAGGCCGAAGGCGATGCCGATGGTGGCAATGAACAGGGTGGCAGCGATCGAGGTGCGTAAAAGCCCTTGTTCGCTGGTGATGTCGAAGAAAGTGGATCGGGTTGCGGTTTGCATGAATAGTGCTCAGTAAAAACGATGATGCTGTGGTGTCTGTACCGGCCTCTTCGCGGGCAAGCCCGCTCCTACAGGGGCTGGCGCCGCCTACAAGAGCAGTGCAAATCCCGTGTAGGAGCGGGTTTACCCGCGAAGAGGCCCTCACAGGCTAGACGCGAAACTGCTCCATTAGCGCTTGCTGCTGGTTGGCCAGCCGGTTCAGGGCTTGGCTGATGCGTGCTGATTCATCGGCCTGCCCGGCCAGTGATTCTGTCACGTCTCGAATGCCGGCCACGTTACGGTTCACTTCCTCGGCCACCGCGCTCTGCTCTTCCGCTGCCGAGGCAATCTGCAGGTTCATGTCACTGATAACCGCCACCGCCTCGCCAATGCGCTGCAGTGCTGGCAATGCCTGCTCCATGCGTGCGGCGCTGTCCTGGGCCTGGCGTTGGCCTGCATGCATGGCCCCGACCACGTCCTGCGTACCCTGTTGAAGGCCTTCGATGACCTGGCGAATTTCCTCCACCGAGACCTGCGTGCGCTGGGCCAGGCCGCGGACCTCATCGGCAACCACGGCGAAGCCACGCCCGGCTTCGCCTGCGCGGGCCGCTTCGATGGCGGCATTCAGTGCCAGCAGGTTGGTTTGCTCGGCAATGGTGCGGATCACTTCAAGCACCGAGCCGATTTGCCCGCTGCGGTCTTCCAGTGCGCGCGCCTCGTCCATGGCAGTGTTCATGCCTGCGGCCAGGCGGTCGATGCCCTGGCGCGTGCTGTCCACCAGTTGCAAGCCTTCCTGGCTGGCCTGATCCGCAGCACGTGCGGCCTGGGCCGCCTGCGAGGCGTTGTGGGCGACATCCAGGGCTGTAGCGCTCATTTCGTTGGCCGCTGTGGCCACCTGTTCGATTTCGCGGTGCTGTTGCTGCATGCCGTTGCTGGTCTGGCTGGCAATGGCGGCCGATTGGTCGGCGGTGTCGCGTGCCTCCTGCAGCGACCCTTTGACCTGGGCAATAGTCGGTTGCAACTTGTCGAGGAAGCGGTTGAACCAGCTGGTGAGCTGGCCCAGTTCATCCTGGCGGGCGTAGTCCAGGCGGCGAGTAAGGTCGCCCTCGCCACTGGCAATGTCTTCCAGGCGTGCAGCCACGGCCAGGATTGGCCGGCTAACGCCGCGCGCGGTCAGCCATACCAGCAGCAAGCCGGCGATTGCCGTGCCAAGGCCTATCAGCAGGCTGATGCGGTTGGCGTTCTGGTTATGGGCATCAAGGCGCTGGTTGAGGGCTACGGCAGGGGCCTGCAGCACGCTTTCCGGCAACTCCAGCAATACCTGCCACGGGGCTGTGTCAGGGATGGGCATGAAGGGGTGGTCCACGCGCAGCAGCCCGTCGGCTACCGCCTTGTCCATGGGCTTGCCGAGTGCGCTGTCGTCGCGACTGTTGCCGGCCAGCAGGCCGGCGGCGGTGGCGATGCTCACCTGGCCCTGGCCGTCGAACAGATCGCGGCGGCCGTCCACACTCAGTTGCTGCAGGTTGGCCAGGCCGATGTCAATGCCGACCACGCCGATGACCTTGCCGTGTTCCAGCAATGGTAGGGCGATGCTGGTCATCAGCACCTGGCGTCCGTTGACCTCGTCGAGGTACGGCTCGAGCATGCAGGTTCTGGCGGTGTCCTGCGGGCAGGTCAGCCAGCGGTTCTTCGCCGCGCCGTTGCTGCCAATGCTGTTGTCACCGAGCATCGTTTCCGGCATGGCTTCAAGTTCCAGGGTGCCGGGGCTGGGTTGTGACCAGTACAGCGAGAAACGCCCGCTCTCATTGCTGCCCACGGCGTCCTGGCCGAGGTACTGGCTGTCCTGCTGGTCCAGGGCATTGGGCTGGAACACCAGGTACAGACCGATCACATCCGGATTGCCGGCCAGGCTGGCACGCGCCTGGCGGGTCAGTTCGGCGCGCAGGTCGCTACCACCACGGGCCTTCAGCACTTGCACCAGGCGGGCAAACCCATTGCCGTACTGGTAGGCGTCCATGAAGTAGCGCTGGATACGCAAGGCCTGGGTTTCGGCTTGGGCCTGCAGGCGCTGGCGGGCGCTGTTTTCAAGCATGGCAGTGTTGGCCTGGTTGACCAGGGCAGCGCTGCGATGCGCCTGGGTCAGCGAGGTGGCTACCAGCAAGGCGACAATGGCCAGCAGGCACAGCCCGGCGAGCAGGGTGATCTTCCATTGGATGGAGAGGCGACGCAGCGGCATGAGGGCTTTCCTTATCGGTCAAGTACAACGCCCGCGGTCAGGCGCGGGCGTTGTGGGCAGCAGGGTTCATTCGGCGACATAGTTGGGTGGTGCCGAGCGGAAGGCTTTGGTCAGCCAGCCCAGGTAGACCAGCCCGAGCGCAGCCCAGATGCCGCCAAACATCAGCGAATGTGCGTTCAGGTCCAGCCATAGCGAGACGATGATGCAGAAGCCGATGGTAGGCAGTACCAGGTACTTCAACTGGTTGGACAGGCCTTTGCGATTGCCTTCACGCAGGTAGCAGTGGTTGATCACCGACAGGTTGACGAAGCTGAACGCGACCAGGGCGCCGAAGTTGATGATCGAGGTGGCAGTCACCAGGTCGAAGAAGATCGCCGACAGCGAAATGACGCCGACCACGGCAATGTTCAGCACGGGTGTCTTGTAGCGCGAATGCAGGCGGGCGAAGACCCTGGCCGGGATCACGTTGTCGCGGCCCATTACATACAGCAGGCGCGACACGCTGGTTTGCGAGGCCAGGCCCGAGGCGATGGTGTTGATTACGGTGCAGGCGATGAAGATTGACTGGAATAGCTTGCCGCCAACGTACAGGGCAATTTCGGGCAGGGCCGCTTCCTGGTCGTGGAAACGGGCCATGGTCGGGAAGTAGGCCTGGATGAAATACGACACAGTGATGAACACCACGCCGCCGATCAATGCGGTGAGGAAGATCGCCCGGGGGATGGTCTTGGCCGGGTCGCGGGTCTCCTCGGACAGGCAGGTGACAGCGTCAAAGCCCAGGAACGAGAAGCACAGGATGGTCGCACCGGCGGCCAGGGCGCTGAACTGGGTCTGGCTGTCGGCGAACGGTATCAGGCTCCAGGTGGTACCCAGCCCTTCACCATGGTCCAGGCCGCGCACGCACAGGTAGATGAACACGGCGATGATCGCCACCTGCACACCCACGAACAGCAGGTTGAAGTGCGCCACCAGGTTCACGCTGCGCATATTGATCAGGCTGATCAGGGTGACGAAGCCGGCCACCCACATCCACTCCGGCACTTCCGGGAACATGGCTGAAAGGTAAAGCTTGGCCAGCAGTGCGTTGACCATTGGCAGCAGCAGGTAGTCCAGTAGCGAAGACCAGCCGACCAGGAAGCCCACATGCGGGTTGATTGCGCGTTGGGTGTAGGTGTAGGCCGAACCCGACTGCGGAAAGCGCTTTACCAGGGTGCCATAGCTTACGGCGGTGAACAGGATGCCGGCCAGCGCCAGAATGTAGGCGCTGGGTACGTGGCCGGCGGTAATCCCGCTGACGATGCCGAAGGTGTCGAACACGGTCATCGGGGTCAGGTAGGCCAGGCCGATGATGATCACGTGCCAGAGGCGCAGGGTTTTGCGGAGTTGGCCGTTGCCGGAAGCGCTCTGGTCAGGCTGCATGCTGGCATGGCTCCTGCTGCTGGGCGTAAACGACGGGCACGGTGTATTGCGCATGCGGCAAGGGCGAGCGGATGGGCTCCATATTGTTCACCTTTTATGTTGGAGCGGCGGGAGGCGCGAGGCGCGCAGAGTGGTGAAAATAAAAAACGATGGGTAGGTGGGTGTCAAGTTAAACATGACAAGATGTTGCTAAATTGAAATATTTATCGATTAAATACGGGTTTTGTTCGGTTTTTGCGCGTTTATTTGCGATTATGATCAACTGGCGTGTTCGTAAAAATTAACGAATCCTTTGCTTGCTTGCCTCGGTGTCAGACGTGTCCGAAAAATGGCATTTCTCGACCTGGGCCAGCGCTCGGTCCAATCGGGGGTGGTACTCTTCGTTTTCTGCGTGGCCTCTGGCCGCCTTCGAAGCCCTTACGGACAGCAATCGGTTCTATTCATGAAGAAATCAGTTGGCATCCTTTCCGGCCTGGCTATCGCCATTGCCGTCGCAACTACCGCAGGCGCCTGGTACACCGGCAAGCAGCTGCCTGCAGAGCTGGACAACGCCCTTGCACGCAGCAACGCCGAACTCAGAAAGGCCCTGGTCAGTACCGGTGGTAGCATGAGCATCGAGCGTGTGTCGCTGGAGCAGCATCTCTTCAGCAGTACTGCCCAGTACCGGCTCAAGGCTCGCGACATCAACGTGGGTGAGGGCGAAGTGATTAATTTTGACGTGGGCGTGACCGACCAGATCGAGCACGGCCCGTTTCCCTGGTCCAGGGTCAGGGCGCTGAAGCTGATGCCGGTAATGGCGGTCAGCAACAGCACGCTGCAGAAGGATGAGGCCGTCGCGCCATGGTTCGCCGCTGCGGGTGAAAAGGCCCCGATCAGTGCGCAGACCAGCCTGGGTTACAGCGGCAGTGTGGTCAGCCAGGTTCAGCTGGCGCCGCTCAAGTTGGATGAAGCGGATGGCAACAGCCTGGACTTCTCGGGCATGCAGTTCGAAGTCAGCGGGGACAAGGAGGGCAAGGCCTCGACGTTCCACGGCCAGGCCGACAGTCTCGTGATTAAAAGGGTGCAAGACGACCAGCCGCCGGCCACGTTCGAGCTCAAAGGGCTGAAGTTTGGCGGTAACCTCGCAGCCACCGCGCACGATGCCATCTATGTGGGTAACGTCGATCTGGCGTTGGCTGAAACCAAGGTCACACTTGGGCCCAGACAGCAGGTGCTGCTGATCAAGGGGCTGGAGCAGAAGGCCTTGCAAACCCTCGAGGGCGCGGACACCGTGGGTGGCCGCGCGGAGTACAAGGTCGGCGACATCAGCTGGGATGGCCGCGCGGTAGGCAAGGCGCAGATGGCGGTGAGCGTGACGTCTGTCAACGCCCCGGCGCTGCAGGCATTGTCGAAGTGGTACCAGTCGCACTTGCCGGAGTTCGAGGCCGCCAGTGCTGCTGGCCAGCCGGTGCCGCAGATCCAGATGGACGATGCCGAAAAGGCCCGCTTCCAGGGTGACTTGCAGAAATTGCTGGCCGCCAAGCCCAAGCTGGCGGTGGAAAACCTGTCGTTCAAGACCGCCAATGGCGAGAGCCGCTTCAACCTGTCGATGGACCTTGCCGCGCCGACCAGCTTCGACCTGCCGCCGGACCAGCTGAGCAAGCAGATCATCACTGAGGTGAAAGGCAAGCTGTCGCTGTCCAAGCCGATGATCGGTGACCTGGCGACCTTGCAAGCCTTGCTGGATGGCCAGACCGATGCCCAAGCCATTGCCATGCAGTCGAGCCAGGCGGGGGAGATGGTCGGCATGATGGCGCTGCAGAGCGGCATGGCCACCTTGCAGGGCGATGATGTGGTCAGCAGCCTGCACTATGCCGAGGGCATGGTCGATTTCAATGGCCGAAAAATGACCGTGGAAGAATTTGCCATGTTCATGGCGGCGCATCTGGCGGCCCTGTCGCCGCAGGGGTGATGGTTTCTCCTGTTGCGGCCTCTTCGCGGGTGAACCCGCTCCTACAAGGATTTCACAGTGTTGGTGCGGGTTTACCCGCGAAGAGGCCAGTACAGGCAACACAAAAACCACTTTAGTAATCGCTGGATTGTCTGTAGCCTTCGGCCTCCGATAATAATCCGCGCCCGCAGAGGGCCGTGGCGGTCAGTGTGCCGTCCGGCACCCTTAGCCGATCTGCCAGGGCCGGGTGATACACTCGATTTGACGCGCAAGCGCGCCTGCAGGTCCAGCGATCATGACCCAGATTTCCGAACGCCTTTTGGTTCAGGCCCACCTCGACGCCAAGCAGCCCAACCCGCTGACAGCCGAGCAGGAGGCCGAATTCCGTGCGGCCATCGCTGCCGAGCTCAAAGCCCAGAATGCGGTGCTGGTTGCCCACTATTACTGCGACCCGGTCATCCAGGCACTGGCTGAAGAAACCGGCGGCTGTGTATCCGACTCTTTGGAAATGGCCCGTTTCGGCAAGAACCACCCGGCCGAAACGGTCATCGTGGCCGGTGTGCGCTTCATGGGCGAGACGGCAAAAATCCTCACCCCGGAAAAGCGCGTGCTAATGCCGACCCTGGAGGCCACCTGCTCGCTCGACCTGGGCTGCCCGGTAGAAGAGTTCTCGGCCTTCTGCGACCAGCACCCTGAGCGCACCGTGGTGGTCTACGCCAACACGTCCGCAGCGGTGAAGGCACGCGCCGACTGGGTAGTGACCTCGAGCTGCGCGCTGGAAATTGTCGAAAGCCTGATGGACAACGGCGAAACCATCATCTGGGGCCCGGACCAGCACCTGGGCCGTTACATCCAGAAGCAAACCGGTGCCGACATGCTGCTGTGGGACGGTGCCTGCATCGTTCACGAGGAGTTCAAGTCGCGCCAATTGGCCGACATGAAGGCGCTGTACCCGGATGCTGCGATCCTGGTGCACCCCGAGTCGCCGGAAGCGGTGATCGAGTTGGCCGACGCGGTGGGCTCCACCAGCCAGCTGATCAAGGCTGCCCAGACCCTGCCGAACAAAACCTTCATCGTCGCCACCGACCGCGGCATCTTCTACAAGATGCAGCAGCTGTGCCCGGATAAGGAATTCGTCGAAGCCCCCACCGCCGGCAACGGCGCGGCATGCCGCAGTTGCGCGCACTGCCCGTGGATGGCGATGAACACCCTGGAGCGGGTGCTGGATTGCCTGCGTAACGGCACCAACGAGATTTTCGTTGACCCGGCGCTGGTGCCCAAGGCGATCAAGCCGCTTAATCGCATGCTGGACTTTACCCAGGCGGCGCGGCTGAAGCTGTCTGGTAATGCCTGACGCCAGACCGCGTCATACTCTTCGCGGGCTCGCCCGCTCCCACAGATATTGCACCGTTTACCAAGGCGCTGGAGTACCTGTGGGAGCGGGCTTGCCCGCGAATCGCCTTCAGCGCCCCATCATTTCCTGAACCATGCGCCGCTGCTCCATGATCTCGCGCTGGCGCTGGTCAATCTGTGAGGCCAGCGGGAAGTTACCGCCTGCCCGACGCTTGGCGTAATCCAGCTGCTGGATTGCCTGGTCAAAGTCGCCGACCAGCGTGAAGTACTCGGCCCGCGCCCGGTGCAAGCCAATGGTATTGCCCGACAAGCCACGCACCTCGGCCATGTCGTACCACACATCCGGGTCATCCGGGCGGCTCTTGACCAGCTCGTTCAACACCTTCTCGGCCTCGGCCGGCTTGTTCTGTTTCACCAGCAGGTCGGCACGTACCTGTTTCAACGGGTAGTTGCCCGGGTACAGCCCCTGCATCCGCTCGGCCCGCTGCTGGGCGTCGGCCAGGCGGTTGTTGGTGATGTCCAGGTCGATCTGTGCCAGGTTGTAGGTGATGTCGTTGGGCGCCTTGGCCAGCAGCGGCTTGAGCATTTCACGCGCCTCGTTCAATCGCCCACCCTTGATCTGCGCCAAGGCCAGGCCATAACGTGCAGCGTCCAGCTTTGGGTCTTCGTCCAGTTGGGCACGGAAGCGTTTGGCGGCAAGCCCCGGTGTGCCCTCGTAGATCAGTGCCACCCGGGCGCGGATCAGTTGGTAGCGCATGCTGTCTTCAATGCCACCCTTGGGCGCCTGGTCGGCGCGGTTACGGGTGTCGGCAATACGTGATTCGGTCACCGGGTGGGTCAGCAGGAATTCCGGCGGTTTGGCGTCATACCGGTACTGGCGTGCCAGGCGCTCGAACATGGTCGGCATGTTGCGTGGATCGTAGCCGGCCTTTTCCAGGTTCTGGATACCGATGCGGTCGGCTTCCTGTTCGTTCTGGCGCGAGAAGCGCCGTTGCTCCTGAATGGCCGCTGCCTGGGTGCCGGCAATCATGCCGATGCCCGCATCGCCGGCGCCACCTGCGGCCAGCACGATGCCGGCCAGCAGCGCCGCCATCATCGGCAGCTGCATGCGCTGCTGAGCCTCGACACCCCGCGCGAAGTGGCGTTGCGACAAGTGCGCCAGTTCGTGGGCCAGCACCGAGGCATATTCGCCCTCGGTCTGGGCGTTGAGGAACAGACCACCGTTGACCCCGACAATGCCACCCGGGGCGGCGAAGGCGTTGAGCTCGCGGCTGTCGATCAGGATGAACTCCAGGCGCCGGTCCTGCAGTTGGCTGGTTTCGGCCAGCTTGTAAACGCTGGTTTCGACGTAGTCCTTGAGCTGAGGGTCGTTGAGCTGATTGACCTGGCCGCGCAGCAGGCTGAGCCAGGCACGGCCCAGTTGGTGCTCCTGTTGCGGCGAGACGATCGCAGAACTGGCATCACCCAGTGATGGCAGGTCGTCAGCATGGCCGGGAAGGGCCATCAGGCAGGCCAGCGTCAGCAGGGTAGGGCGCAGTAGATTCATGCATGAAGCTCGCGTCGGATCAAAGATACCTACTGTAGCGGGCTCACACGTTGACGACCAGTGGCGCTATCCTAGCCAGCCATGCCAGGAAGCAGCCTGGCAATGCCTTTGGAGACCCTGCGATGAGTAACACCCTGACCTGCGACGCCGAACTGGACGCCAGCGGGCTGAATTGCCCTTTGCCACTGCTCAAGGCCAAGATGGAGCTCAATCGCCTGGCCAGTGGTGCGGTGCTCAAGGTCATCGCCACTGACGCAGGCTCGCAGCGCGACTTCCGCACTTTCGCCCAGTTGGCCGGTCATACCCTGCTGCATGAAACGGCCGAGGCCGGTACCTACACTTACTGGCTGCGCAAGGCCTGAGTCTTTTCCAAGGATCGTCAATGTTCAAAGTCTTTCGCGACTGGGTGCAGCGCTACTTCTCCGATGAGGAAGCGGTGGTGCTGGCGGTCCTGTTGTTCCTGGCGTTTACCGCAGTGCTCACCCTGGGCGGCATGCTCGCGCCGGTGCTGGCGGGCATGGTGCTGGCGTTTCTGATGCAGGGGCTGGTCAACGCGCTGGAGCGCGTGCGGGTACCAACACGGCTGGCAGTGATGCTGGTGTTCGCCCTGTTCATGGGGGCGCTGGCGGTGTTCATGCTGGTGCTGGTGCCGCTGCTGTGGCACCAGCTGATTACGCTGTTCAACGAGCTGCCGGGGATGCTCGGCAAGTGGCAGTCGTTGTTGCTGCTGCTGCCGGAGCGGTATCCGCACCTGGTGTCGGACGAGCAGGTGTTGCACGCCATCGAGTCGGTGCGCGGTGAAATTGGCAAGTTTGGTCAATGGGCGCTGACCTTCTCGCTGTCCAGCCTGCCACTGCTGGTCAATGCCATGATCTATCTGGTGCTGGTGCCGATTCTGGTGTTCTTCTTCCTGAAGGATCGCGAACTCATTGGCCGCTGGGTCAGCGGCTACCTGCCGCGCCAGCGCACCTTGCTGAGCCGGGTGGGCAGCGAGATGAACCGGCAGATCGCCAACTACATCCGCGGCAAGGGCATCGAGATCTTGATCTGCGGCATTGCCACTTACATTGCCTTCATCAGCCTGGGGCTCAATTACGCAGCGCTACTGGCCTTGCTGGTGGGGCTGTCGGTGGTGGTGCCCTACGTGGGCGCGGTGGTCGTGACTGTGCCGGTCACCTTGATTGCGCTGTTCCAGTGGGGCTGGGGCGACCAGTTCATCTACCTGATGACGGTGTACGCGATCATCCAGGCGCTGGATGGCAATGTGCTGGTGCCGCTGCTGTTCTCTGAAGCGGTGAGCCTGCACCCGGTGGCGATTATTTGTGCAGTGCTGCTGTTTGGCGGGCTATGGGGGTTCTGGGGGATATTTTTCGCCATCCCGCTGGCGACGCTGATCAAGGCCGTGCTGGATGCGTGGCCCAAGCAGGAGCCTAGCGTTTCACCGATGCTTTGAATGTAATTGGGGCCGCTCTGCGGCCCTTCGCGGGCATGCCCGCTCCCACTGGGCCCTGCACAATTCCTGTGGGAGCGGGCGTGCCCGCGAAGGGCTGCAAGGCAGCCCCATTCAATTTCAAGCCTTGTTCAAGGTCTGAGCAGCAGCCAGAACTGCATCCACATGCCCGGGCACCTTCACCCCGCGCCATTCCTGGCGCAGCACACCGTCCTTGTCGATCAGGAAGGTGCTGCGGTCAACGCCCATGTACTCCTTGCCATACAGCTTCTTCAGCTTGATCACATCGAACAGCTGGCACAGGGCCTCGTCCTTGTCGCTGATCAGTTCGAACGGGAAGCCTTGCTTGGCCTTGAAGTTCTCGTGGGACTTGATGCCATCGCGCGATACACCGAATACCACGGTGTTGGCTGCGGTGAAGGCATCGTGCTGGTCGCGGAAGCCCTGGCCCTCGGTGGTGCAGCCTGGTGTGCTGTCCTTGGGGTAGAAGTACACCACCACCTGCTGGCCCTTGAGTTCGGCAAGGCTGACGGTTTGCCCGCTGGTGGCCTGGGCCTGGAAGTCGGCAACAGGTTGGTCGAGTGCTACAGCCATGATCGGTTTCCTTACATTGGGTTCTGTGGACGCCATGGCTCGATCAGTGCGTCGAGGTTCAGGGCATCGGCAAAGTCCAGGAACTGGTCGCGTAGCCAGCTGATCTGCGTGCCGGCCGGCAGAATCACGGTGAACTGGGCGTTGAGCATGCTGCTACCGGTTTGCGGCGCCAGGTAGGTGTCGCAGGTCATGGCTTCCAGCTCGACGCGGTGGTCGAGGAAGAACTGGCACAGCTCGTTGATGATGTCGGGGCGGTAGGCAGCGCTGACGTAGGCCACATACGGAAGGGCCTGCGGGCGCACTTCCTGGTCGGCGCTGCGGACCACGTCGAGCGTCAGGCCGTGTTTCTTGCCCAGGCCTGGCAGGGTGGATTCGAGACGTGCCAGGGCGTCCCAGCTGCCGCCAACCTGCAGCACCAGAGCGCTGGTCTCGCCGTGGCGGCTCAGGCGCGAGGTGACCACCGCGCAGCGGTTTTCGAAGGCAGCGCGGCTGAGGACGTTGGCCAGCTCCATGGGGTTCGGGCCCAGGGCACTGATGACAAGGAATTGTTCGCGGACGGTGGGGGTGGACATGCAGCATTCCTAAAGCGATGAGCGGTCGGCACAGGACGGGCAAAAGCCTCCTGTCGGCAGGGCCCGGGGCTCGCATGCGAGGTCTTGGACGCTGGCGGGGAGCAAGGTCGACGGCCCGGCGGGCCGCGCTGCACCGATCAAAGGGCCAAGGGTAGCGAAATAAGCCGCCGAGGGGAATGCTCCACCCGCCTGCTTCGCTTGTGCAAGGTCGATGCCCCCAGTACCATTACCGCTCTCTTTTTCCGGCAGGAGCAGTTACATGATTGCGGGCAGTATGGTGGCATTGGTCACACCCATGGATGCACAAGGGCGTCTTGATTGGGCTAGCCTCGACAAACTTGTAGACTTCCACCTGGAAAACGGCACCCATGCGATCGTCGCTGTCGGCACCACCGGTGAGTCCGCCACGCTGGATGTCGAAGAACACATCCTGGTCATCAAGCATGTGGTCGAGCGCGTCAAGCACAGCAAGAAGCCGATTCCGGTCATCGCCGGCACCGGTGCCAACTCCACCGCCGAAGCCGTGCACCTGACCCAGAACGCCAAGAACGCTGGCGCCGACGCCTGCCTGCTGGTAGTGCCGTACTACAACAAGCCGACGCAAGAAGGCCTGTACCAGCACTTCAAGCACATTGCCGAAGCCGTCGACATCCCGCAGATCCTCTACAACGTTCCCGGCCGCACGTCCTGCGACATGCAGGCCGAGACCGTGATCCGCCTGTCGACCGTGCCGAACATCATCGGCATCAAGGAAGCCACGGGCGACCTGGCCCGCGCCAAGGCCATCCTCGATGGCGTCAGCAAGGACTTCATCGTCATGTCCGGCGACGATCCGACTGCCGTCGAGCTGATCCTGATGGGGGGCAAGGGCAACATCTCCGTCACTGCCAACGTCGCTCCGCGCGAAATGGCCGACCTGTGCGAGGCCGCCCTTGAGGGCAATGCCGAGAAGGCCCGCGCAATCAACGAAAAACTCATGCCGCTGCACAAAGACCTGTTCTGCGAGTCCAACCCGATCCCGGTGAAATGGGCGCTCGTCGAAATGGGCCTGATGCAAAAAGGTATTCGCCTGCCCCTGACCTGGCTGAGCGAAGGCTGCCACGAAAAAGTCCGTACTGCCTTGCGCCAGTCCGGCGTACTGGTTTAAGAGGAAGTACACCGCATGAAGCGACTGGCTGGTCTTTCCGCCCTTGCCCTGATTATCTCCAGCACCAGCGGGTGTGGCTGGCTGTGGGGCGAGGATGGCTATTTCCGCGACCGCGGCAGTGACTACCTGCAGGCCCACCCGACCGCGCCGATGCAACTGCCGCCGGACGCCAGCAACGTCAAGCGCCTTGACCCGCTGCTGCCGATTCCGCGTAACGTCGCTGACGATAACGTCGCGGGTGAGTTCGAAGTGCCGCGCCCGCAACCGCTGACCGGCGGTGCCGCCCAGCTCACCGACTACAGCCTGCAGCGCAGTGGCAGCAGCCGTTGGGTACTGGCCCAGCATTCGCCAGCCGAAGTGTGGCCGGTAGCCCGGCAGTTCTTCGAGGACAACGGCTTCCGCATTGCTGAAGAGCGTCCGCAGACAGGTGAGTTCAATACCACCTGGCAGCGTTTCGATGAGCTGTCGGCATCGCTTGGCCAGCGTCTGGCCAGCACTGCCAGCAGCGGTGACAGCGAGGTGCGTGTGCGTGTGCGCATGGAGCCTGGCGTGCAGCGCAACACCTCCGAAGTGTATGTGGTCAGCGTCGAGCGCCCGGCGGGCAGCACTGCCGATCCTGCGTTCCCGTCCACCTCCAGCAATACCGGCACCGATGCCCTGCTGGTCGATGAAATGCTTGCCAGCATGAACCGCAGCGCCGAGAAGGGTGGTTCGGTGTCGCTGCTGGCCGCGCGCGATTTCGACGCACCCAGCCGCGTCAGCCTGAGCGAAGACGGCAGCGGCAACCCGGTACTGTATCTGGGCTCCGACCTGGACCGCGCCTGGTCTGGCGTGGGCCGTGCCCTGGAGCAGGGTGGCGAATGGCGTGTTGAAGACATCAACCGCAGCCTGGGCCTGTACTACATCAACCTGTCCGAGAAGCCTGACGACAAGCAGAACCAGCCTGGCTTCTTCAGCCGCCTGTTCGGCAGCGAGCCGACCAAGGAAGAGCGTGAAGCCCGTGCCGAGCGTTACCAGGTTCGCCTGAGCAAGGTGGGTGAGACCGTGCAGGTCACGGTCGAGAAGAACATCAACACCGTGGCTCCGGCCGATGTCGCCCGCCGCGTGCTGAGCGCCATTCAGGACCACCTGGGCTAAGTGCGCTTCGCGGTACTCGGAAGCGGCAGCCAAGGGAACGGCACGCTGATCGCCAGTGGTGACACGTTCATCCTGGTCGATTGCGGTTTTTCCCTGCGCGAAACCGAGCGGCGCCTGGCGCTGCTCGGTGTGTCGGCGGCCCAGCTCAGTGCGGTACTGGTCACCCACGAACATGCCGACCACGTGCATGGGGTCGGCTTGCTGTCACGGCGCTACAATGTACCGGTCTACCTCAGCCAAGGGACCTTGCGCGGCATGCGCAAGCCGGTCGAGGTGGCCGGTTTTCTCGCTTGTGGCCAAAGCCTGCGCATCGGCAGCCTGGAAGTGACCGCAGCGCGGGTCGAGCACGATGCTTACGAGCCATTGCAGTACGTGGTGAGCGATGGTCAGCGGCGTTTTGGCATGCTTACTGACCTGGGCTCGTACGACGCGCTGCTGTTGGAGCGTTACCAGGGCCTGGATGCACTGCTGATCGAGGCCAACCACTGCCGCGACCTGCTGGCGCGCGGTCACTATCCGGCCTTCTTGAAGCGGCGGGTGGGTGGCATGCAAGGGCATTTGAACAACCACCAGGCCGCGCGCCTGGTGCAAGAGTTGGGCTGGAACAACCTGCAACACCTGGTGCTGGCCCACCTCAGCAGCAAGAACAACCTGCCACACTTGGCCCGCCAGTGCTTCGTCGACACCCTTGGGTGCGACCCGGACTGGCTCCAGGTGGCGAATCAGGAACACGGGCTCGACTGGCGCGAAATCGCCTAGCCCAACACCTCAAGCAAGCGGAGCCCAATCATGGAAAAACGCGAAGAACTTTACCGCGGCAAGGCCAAATCGGTTTACAAGACCGACGACGCCGACCGCTTGATCCTGCTGTTCCGTAACGACACGTCGGCGTTCGACGGCAAGCGTATCGAACAACTCGACCGCAAAGGCATGGTGAACAACAAGTTCAACGCCTTCATCATGCAGAAACTGGAAGAAGCCGGCGTGCCGACCCAGTTCGACAAGCTGCTGGGCGACAACGAGTGCCTGGTGAAGAAGCTGGACATGATCCCGGTCGAGTGCGTGGTGCGCAACTACGCTGCCGGCAGCCTGGTCAAGCGCCTGGGCGTGGAGGAGGGCATCAAGCTGGAGCCGTCCACCTTCGAGCTGTTCCTGAAGAACGACGAGAAGGGCGACCCCTTCATCAACGAATCTCACGTTGTCGCGTTCGGCTGGGGCACCGCCGAGCAACTGGTGGAAATGAAGAAGCTGTCGTTGAAGGTCAACGAAGTGCTGAGCAAGCTGTTCGATGACGCCGGCCTGCTGCTGGTCGACTTCAAGCTGGAGTTCGGCGTATTCCACGGCCAGATCGTGCTGGGCGACGAGTTCAGCCCGGACGGCTGCCGCCTGTGGGACAAAGAAACCCGTAAGAAGATGGACAAGGACCGCTTCCGTCAGGGCCTGGGCGACGTGATCGAAGCCTACGAAGAAGTTGCCAAGCGCCTGGGCGTGCCGCTGTAAGCGGCGCGTTCACGCAAGCGCCTGATACCACGCGGTTTTTTTGAAAAAAAGATTTGCGTTTTAAAAGAACGCTGGTATGATGCGCGGCATTGGAGAGATGCCGGAGTGGTCGAACGGGACGGATTCGAAATCCGTTGTACTGGCAACAGTACCTAGGGTTCAAATCCCTATCTCTCCGCCATACAAGATCAAGCCCCTGGAAGCGAAAGCTTCCGGGGGCTTTTTCGTTATGGAAGGCAAAGATTTACAGCCAGCATGCTAATTGCCCGAGCGGTTAAATCAAGAGCCCGGAAGCTTCTCGAGCGGCCTGACCGTGAGCTCTACACCTAAGGCAACCATCAGTTTTTGAATAGTAGCGAATCGGGTCTTTTCTCCGCCCTTCAGCGTTTTATAAAGAGACTCTCGATTGACCCCTGCGTCTTGCGCAAACTGATTCACGCCCTTGGCTTTTGCCACTTCACCCAATGCATGCATCAGGGTTTGAGCGTCATTAGCCTTCATTGCCTCTGCCAGAAATGCCGCGATGGTTTCCGGGCTGTCGAGAAACCGGGAGGCCTCGAAGCGTTTTGTTTTGCTCAAATCCAGATCAAGGATTGGCATGTCTTGCGGCGAAATTTTTTTGCTCATCATTTTTTACCTCTTAAAGCATCAAAAATTTCCTTTGCTCGTTTGATGGCTCTGCGTTGATCTGTTTTATCGCTACCGTAGAGCATCAGGTAGCGGATTGCGCCCGTTCGAACGAAGTAGATTCGATATCCGGGGCCTACAAATACGCGCATCTCACTGATACCCTCGCCAACGGATTCGATATCACCGAAGCAATCGTTTTCTGCTCGGGCAATCCTCAAGGAAACAGCACCTCTGCCAATTGGATCTTTTAGGCCATCTAGCCAATCGTCAAATTCAGACGTTGTGTCTATCTGATTCGGCATGCATTGAATGTAGCCTACTGGCTACTCCTTGTCGATGAGTGAGCGGCCGAGTGGGCCTGCGGCTCTATAAACGGAGTGGGTTGCCCATTACGCAACGGGTGTATACGCCTGCAGCGATGTTCGCCTCCCATCGTCGGCGCTTGGTTTGGCCGCGACGTGATGAGGCTAGGGCGCGAGCGGAGCGCTGGCAACGGATAGCGCGGGTTTGCTGAGCGTTTGGGAAATGGACTACATGGCGGTAGAGAATGTCGCACTCCAGCTGTCAGCGTGGGGGCTCGCTTAGGTGCGCTTGCGACATGATGCAATCGGTGAAGCCCCGGGATATTTTGCGTTTCCAGGGCTTCCTCGTACTTACTTTTTCATCATCCCCAACTCAGCATCATCCAACAGCGCCTTGGCCATTGCGCTCAGGTAATGCGAGGCCCAGATCAGTTTCTGGTCGCCGTCCATCAGGCCGGTGATGATCAGGTCGCGCACGTAACCCATCAGTTCGGAAGCCTGTTCGCGGGCGTCCTGGCAGGGGATGCCGGGTTCGATGCGGAACAGCGGGTGGGTGTTGTTTTCGCCTTGGTAGAAGCAGGTCTTGCCGACTGTGGTGGGTTCTGGTGTGTTGTCGGTGGGCATTGTTTTGTTTCCCTGGATTCTGGGTTGCCTGGGCTGGCCTCTTCGCGGGCTCGCCCGCTCCCACAGGTACTGTGCAGTGCGTGACGGCTGTGATGACCCTGTGGGAGCGGGCGTGCCCGCGAAGAGGCCTGACCTGCTAATGCAAGGTGTAAGGCTCTGTGGGTAAATGCGGCCGCATCTGCAACTGCATCAACGCCGACTCGACCAGCCCCTGTACCGCTTCCATTTCATGGATCACGGCCTGCATCACGATCGAGCTGTGGGCGGTAGGTTTGAGTTGCACGGATTGGCGGGCCACGGACAGGGCGCAGAGCACATACTCTGAAGACTGGACCAGGGTGTCTTGCAGGATCTGGGTGGAATGGGGGGAGTAGGGTGGATCGGGGACTGTCTTGCGCATGTAAGCTCCTTGGGTAGTGGAGCCGCCTGGCAACGCTGTCAAACGAATGGAGGCAGCTATACATGGGTTGACAGACCGGTACCCAAGGACCCGGCGCACACGAATGTGCCCCATGCACAGCTGCCATTAAGCGCTGCAACGGAGACTTGAGTAGTCGGCCTGTCAAAGCCGGTCGCTGATTTCACAACGACGAGCCGAGACTAGAGCGCGACCGAATCCGTCGCAACCGTTTGAGCGGGTTGGCAGTATGTTTGGGAAACGCCCTACAAGGAAGGGGATAATTCTGAGTACAAGTTGTAGGACGGATTTCTACTAATCAATCAGACAGGCTTCCTGCAACATTTTGTCTTGAACTGCCAATGGCACCTTGGGCTACAATGCGGCCCTCTGATACGCCACTCACGCCCAGGCCACACGCCGTAATGATTACGCGCGCTGGGCGATGAACTCTTCCTGACATGGATTCGTTGGATGCTTTGCGCCGTACTGGTCTCCCCCTGCGCCCCTCGCTGGACGGCTGAATTGTCGTCTGCGGCCAGTGCTGCACACTTTCTGAAAACCCCGCACAAACTCGAATGCTGCCGCCAACCATTGGCTGCGGTACGCGGCTGTGCGCCCCACCGAAAATGGAGTGCTCCACTTGCGTAAGAAATTCGTCGCGTCCCTTCTGGCGGTCGCCATCGCCTCTACCACGGCCTGTGCACAGCTCGGGATCAGCAAAGAGCAAGCGGGCACCGTGATCGGTGGCCTGGCCGGTGTGGCCATCGGCTCGACCATGGGCAGTGGTAACGGCAAGATCGCCGCAGCCCTGATCGCAGGTGGCATCGGTGCCTACATGGGCAACCGTATCGGCCACATGCTGGACGAGAAGGACCAGCAGGCCCTGGCGCTGCGCACCCAGGAGGTGCTGAGCCAGCAGCAGACCACCGCCAGCGCCCAGCCGGTGACCTGGAAGTCCGACCATTCGGGCGCCACCGCGCAGATCGTGCCGGGCAAGGAGTACACCAAGACCAAGCAGGTTGAGGTCAAGCGCGCGCCGAAGATCCAGGCGGTGCCGTCGATGAAGCTGATCAACGAGCCGTATGTGACCACCAGCGACAACCTCAATGTGCGCGCCGCGCCCAATCAGACTGGCGAGAAGGTCGGCAGCCTGAAGAACCACACCGAATTCACTGCCGTGGGCTCCACCGGTGACTGGATCCTGGTCGGGCGCAAGGGCGTGACTGTGGGCTACGTGCACAAGAACTACGTCGAGCCCAAGGCGCAAGCGGTCGCCAAGCGCGTAACGCCAGCCGTCAACCTGGACGAGCTGGACGTTGCTGCCAGCAAGGAAACCCAAGGCTTCGACCTGGACTCGGTGCAGTCGCTGCCGACCCAGACAGTTGCCGCCGAAGCGGCCTGCCGCCCGGTCACCGTCAGCCTGAAATCGCAAAGCGGCAAGACTGAGCAAGAGCAGAACACCTTCTGCAAACAAGCCAATGGCACCTGGGAACTGATCTGAGGAACTCCATGAAAAAGCACGCGCTCGCGCTGGCAGTGATCGGCGCTTGTGGTCTGGTACCGCAGGCGTTCGCCCATGAGCTGGCCTTTTCCAAGAAAGACAACATCAAGGTCGAAGTGCCTGGGGATGCCACCACCTGGTGCAAGCCCCAGGTCGACCTGACCATTACCCGCCCGGCCTGGGATAACCAGGAACTGCTGTCGGGCCTGCTGACCAAGCTGCCGTTCGTGTTCGCCAAGGACTGCTCGACCGCCAAGGTGAGCTGGAAGGCGGTCGATGCCAAGGGCAACCTGTACGCCAGCGGCTCGGGCAATGCCAGCAACCTGGGGCTGGTCACCCTGGCGGCCGCGCCTGCTGCAGTTGCCCCTGCGCCGGTTGCAGCACCTGCGCCAGTGCCGGCACCTGTGCAGCCAGAAGCACCGGTTGCTGCTGCAGCGGCTTCAGCCCCTGCTGCTGAGCCAGCCCCGGCGGTAGTTGAAGCCGCACCCGCGAAAGCAGAAGCTGCCCCGGCTCCCGCGCCTGCCCCAGCCGTAGCTGCAGAACCGGCCCCTGCGCCGGCCGCCGAAGCCCCGGCACCAGCCCCTGTTGTGCCGCCTGTCCCGGCACCTGCCACAGCAGTAGCAGCAGCCCCCACCTCGGACTTCGGCCGCTCGGTGGTCCTGGAAAACCGCAACCTGATGCAGGTAACGGACGGCGCCGGCTGCAAATGGGTGCTCAGCAAGTCGATCATCGGCGATGGCGACACGCTGTCGTTCGGCACCACCCCGGCCATGCCGTGCCCGGCCTCCGGCTTTGGCGAAGGCAGCTTCGAAAAAATCAGTTGGAAGGCCGTGGGCACCTACCGGGGTGATAACTGGAACCGCGTCTACGCGCACCCGAGCGGCCTGATCTTCATCAAGAAACTCGAGCCTGCGGTGAAGAACAAGGCTGTTTCCTACCTCACCGCGCAAGCTGACCAAGCCGTGTTCCTGGTGGGCGAAATCCCCGGCCGGCAGATGAAGGTGTACCTGACCTTCAGCCGTTCCAGCTACGGCGTACTGCGCCCGTTCGGCAGCGACCCGTACTACGTGGTGGTCACCCCGGACGAGTCGTTTGCACTGGACGCGGCCAAGTACAAGGAAGCTGCGCTGGAAATCTTCGACCTGATCAAGACCACCTCGCCGACCACCACGGATGTGGCCACCCTGTTCATCGTCAAGGACCTGTCGGCGATCTCGAACAACATCTGGGGCAATGACGCGCAGAAAATTACCCGCAACCGCATCGGCATCAACCGTCAGGGCCTGTTCTTCGATGTGCGCGAGGGTACGAACTGGGCGGTTCAGCGTGAGCAGCGGCGGGTGCGTGAAGAGCGTCAGCGCCAACAGGAACTGGCCCGTGTGCATACCCGTGTACTGGAGCGTTACCAGCAGCTGCAGGACGGCATGAGCGACTTCAAGGGGCGTGAAACCGAGGCCCTGGCACAAATGGCCGGCATCAAGGTGCGCTTCGCTTCGCCATTGGAGCAGCAAAACCCTGCGACCTCGGCCAGCGTGACGCCGATGATGGTGCACGTTACCGGCACGCAGGGCGACTTCTACACCATCGACTTCCCGAGCAAGGGCCGTCTGGTTGCGGACGAGGAATACAGCGAAGGCTGGTACGTGACCCAGGTGGCCAACGCCACGCCGTACTACCCGCTGGACGATGGCCGTGCCGTGCCTACCTACCGGGCCTACAGCGTGGGTGAGCCCGAGGCTTGCAAGCAGGACCACTGTGCTGACCGCGTGTCGTTCGGTGCCGTACTGGCCAAGGAATTCCCCAACGCCGGTATCGATTTCAGCTGGACCCCCGAGGTCTCCCAAAAGTACGTGAACGACTGGAACAACGCTTCCGCGATGGTCCAGTGAGGCAAACACCATGATCAAACAGATGAACAAGAAGCAGCTGCTGATTGGCGGTGTGGCCGCGGCGGTGCTGGTGCTCGGCGGTGGTTATGCAATGGTCTCCAGCTCGGGCAAGAAGGCTGCGCTGGCCTACTACGACGACTTCAAGGAGCGTTACTTCCTTGAGGATGTACTCTCTGAGGGTGACATTTCCTACTCGGCGTTCTCGGGCAACCTGACCGTCGCCGAGCCTGAGATTCGTGTAACTGCGGCGCAGACCAACGGCGCCCAACAGTTCATGCGCGGCCTGTCGGGCTTGATGGAGTCGGTCCGCGGCAGTTCGACGGAAGAAGGCCTGGCGGGTTGGGCCAAGTACCAGCTCAACGTCAGCCGCAATGTTGCTGGCATATACCTGAAAGCCGATGCGTTGAAGCTGTCTCACGACGGTGACAGCAAGGACGGTACCATTCACATCCAGCTGCTCGGCATGCAGATGGCCAACCCCTTCGTTGCCAGCAAGGGCGCCGAAGTGGTTCTGGTGGCTGATGTCAGCGACGAGATCCAGCCGCGTGCAGAGCTGACCGCCAATGGCCGGGCCACTGAGTCGGGGTTCGCCTGGGGGGCCAACATGGCGGTCCGCCAGCCGGTGACTGGCGCGTTTCTGGTCAGCAGTACGGGCGATTTTGGCACCACGGTTGACCTGGACTTCACCATCAAGCGCTCCAGTGACGGTGAAGGCTCGATGGCGTTTGTCGTGACCCACCGTAACGATGGCTCCAAGGTAGGTGAGATCGTGCGCAAGGCCGACTTCCAGTCGCTGCCGGAGCTGGACGATGTCGAAACCCAGCTCAAGAGTGCGCTCAGTGCCATGCTGATCGGGGCATACAGCCCTTACACCGGCCAGTCGGTATTGGCCGAAACAGTGAGTGGTTTTGCGCGCAAGGCAAAGGTCGAGAACTACTCGGTGAGCTACAGCGGCTTCAAACCGCTGAAAGAGGCTTTCAGCGATTACCAGCAGCAAGTCCCCAAGGCGAAGTTCGCAGCTTTCTGCCAGGAGGTTGGGCTGTCATCGTGGAGCAGTGATTTTGGCTCCAAGGGCAAGAACCACAGTGACTCGGAATGTGCCATCGGGCAGAAGTTGGTCGAGGAAGGCAAGTTCGAAGAGCAGTACACCTTCAAGGAAGGCAAGAGCCTGTTTGCGGCGTTGTTCGTGAGCAAGGCGTATCAGCTGGAAACCAATTGACGGTTGATGGCTGATGAGCAAAGCCCTCGGCGACCGTACATTGCCGAGGGCATAGCCCCGCTGTCAGGTTGGCTCAGGCAACTGGGTGAGCACCCGTCCTCATCCCCCGAAACGTTGCCCAACAAGTGCCTCCAGCGCCCGCTGATCGTGGGTGAAGCCGCGTATCCCTTCAGCCAGCTTTTCGGTCGCCATCGCATCCTCATTCATTTGCCAGCGAAAATCAGCCTCGCTCAGTGGTGCTGGCGGCGTCTCGCATTCTGCGTTTTCGACGAGGGCAACCGGTAGACTACCCTCGGTGGCAGCCAGCTCCTCAAGCAGTGCCGGGCTGATCGTCAGCCGATCGCATCCTGCCAGCGCAACGATTTCACCCACGTTGCGAAAGCTCGCCGCCATCACCGATGTGGCGTAACCGTGGCGGCGCATGAAGTGCTGACAGGCCATGACCAACCCGACCCCCGGCTCCTGTGCTGGCACAAACGTTGTTTCAGGCAGGGCCTGGCGATGCCAATCCAGTACCCGGCCCACGAATGGCGAAATCAGGAACACCCCGGCTTCCGCACACGAGCGGGCCTGGGCCAGGCTGAAGATCAGCGTCAGATTGCACTGAATACCCTCGCGCTCCAGTTCAGCCGCCGCGCGGATACCTTCCCAGGTTGCCGCCAGCTTTATCAGGATGCGGTCGCGTGAGACGCCGGCGGCCTCATACAGTGCGGTCAACCGCCGGGCTTTCATCATGCTTGCCTGTGTGTCGAACGACAGTCTTGCATCTACCTCACTCGATACCCGGCCTGGGACGTACTGCATCAAGCTGCAGCCCAAGGCTACCACCAGGCGGTCGCAGACATATTCGATCGCCTCCGGCGTGGGCAAGCCGGAGGCGACGGCAGTGGTGCACAGGTCTTCGAGCAAGGTGTCGTACTGGCCCGACTTCATGGCCTTGAGCACCAATGAAGGGTTAGTGGTGGCATCCTGCGGCGCGAAACGGCGTACCGCCTGGACATCGCCGGTGTCGGCGACCACTGTGCTGTGTTGCTTCAGCTGGCTAAGCCATGTGGACATGTTGGCATCTCTCTTGTGATTGATCTCAGTCGGCAAGTGGCTGGGCGGTGCGTGACAGGGTGGCAGGCGCAGTTGCTGGCTGCTGCCTTGCCAGGTCGGCCAGGCGATGCATGATCGGTTTCAATGCGTCATAGGAAGCGCAGTAATGGGCAAACATCTGGTCATACAAGGCTGTGTTCGCAGGGTCTGGTCGGGCCCGCAGGCGCAGGGTGCGCCACTGGCGGATGACCTCGACATTTTCGACCGCGCCTATTGCCATGGCCGCGAGGACGGCGCCGCCTAAAGGTGCTTCCACTTGCTCTTCGATGGTGAACACGTCATACCCGGTAACATCGGCGATGATTTGCATCCACAGGTCCGAGGCCGTGCCACCGCCTACCACGATCAGTTGCGGGTCAAGGTTGCACCCTGCATCACCGCCTTGTTGCATGTTGTGGCGCAATGCAAAGGCCAGGCCTTCGAGTACCGCGCGGTACAGATGGGCCTTGTGATGGAACAGCGACAGGCCGACATAGGCACCCGAAGCCCTGGCGTCCCAGATGGGGGTGCGCTCGCCCATGAGGTACGGCAAGAACAGCAGGCCTTCTGCACCTGCGGGAGTCTTGGCAGCCTCCCGTTCGATCAACTGGTGCACCTCGACGCCGGGTGCCAGGGCCGCCGCCTGCTTTTCCTCGGTACAGAACTGCTCACGGAACCAGCTGATTGCAGCGCCTGCAGTAATTGCGCCGCCAAAGCTGTAGGTGGTGGTGGCGGTTTCGTGCACATAAGGCATGTTGATCAGGCCAGGGCTTGCATCGCTGTGCTGTTTGATAAAGCCCCAGCACATGCTGGTGCCCAGCATCGCCACATGGTTGCCCGGGGCAACCACCCCGGCTGCCAGTGTTGCCATCGCCGCATCGACACCGCCAGCGACCACCGCCGTGCCAGGCAGCAGCCCCAACCGCTGCGCTGCCGCCGGAAGCAGGTGGCCGATGATTTGCCCGGGCGCCACCAGGCGTTGTGGCATGAGCGCGGGGTCGATGCCCAGTGCTTCCATCATGTCAGGCGACCAGTCGCGTGCCGCCAGGTCATAAATGCCGCCGATATTGCCTGCAGAACTGTGGTCCACCGCCAGTTCTCCGGTCAGATGGTATTGCACATAGCTGTTGGGAGGCAGCAAGTAGCGGGTCCTGCTCCAGACCTCTGGCAGGTTGCGCTTGATCCAGAGCATCTTCGTGTAGCCGTAATAGCTGTCAACGCCGTTGCCGGTGATGCGCGCCAGTTGCTCGACGTCCAGGTGCCTGCGCACCCATTCGGCCTCGGCGATAGCCCGCCGGTCCATCCAGATCAGGCAGGGGTGCAGAGGCTCGATATCAGCGTCTACCGGGATGCCCGAGCCACCGTAGAGGCTGCTGATGCAAATGGCCTTGACCCGGGCTGCCGGCACCTGGCTTCGGCGGACGCTGGCGGCCACCGTGTCGTACACCGCATCCAGCCACACGTGTGGCCATTGCTGTGCCCACAACGGGCGGGGCTGCTCCACCTGATAGCTGGCTGATGCCTGTGCCTGCACTTCCCCCTGCGTTGACATCAGCAGTGCCTTGGTACTCTGCGTGCCGATGTCGACACCGATCACGTAATCCATACGTACACCCTTGTTGTTGGTCTGTTGGGTTTTGGTGCTCGTCAGCATTGCAAAAGCAGATCAGCCGGATCTTGTGCAATGACAGGCTGATCAAGTGTTGGGCAGTGCAATGTTAACGTTTACATTCATGAAGCTAACACAGCATCTTTTCTCCTACAATCTGCTGCGATTTGTCGGTTGGCCCCGAATCGGCGAAAATCCGGTCATCAACGTACCCGCGCCTTCGCCACCTTCCGAGCGTTCATGACCAGACCAGTCAAAGCCACCATCACCGACATCGCCAAGCGTGTGAACATGACCACCGTCACGGTCTCGCGTGCGCTCAACCAACCGGAGAAGGTCAAGAAGGAGACGTTAGAGCAGATACTGAAAGTGGCTCGCGAGCTCAACTACGTGCCGAATGCCTTTGCCCGCAACCTCAAGAACCGTGAAAGCCGGTTGGTCGGCCTGGTGACGGCGAGCCTGGAGAACCCGTTTTACGGTGAAATCATCAAGGCGATCACGCGCGAGGCGAAGAAGCGCGACTACACCTTGATGTTGTTCGATACCGATGGCTCCGAAGAGCTGGAGGCGCGGGCGATCGATACGCTGCTCAGCTATCAGGTGGCGGGGCTGATCCTGTCGGCTATCAGCGATGATGATACCTACCAGCCAAGCTACCTGCCCAAGCTGCTGATGTCGTCGATCCCGGTGGTGCAGATCGACCGTCAGCTGACTGGCGCCCCATTCGCCGGCGTGTACCTGGACAACGAGCAAAGTGGTTACCAGGGCGCTCGGGCGCTGCTTGCACAGGGCTTGCGCCGGCTGCTGGTAGTGGCCGGGCCGCAACGCTCCAACATCTCCTTGTCGCGCCTTGCCGGGATCCGTCGGGCACTGGAACAGTGGCCAGAACCGACCGTTCTGGAGGTTGTGCACGGCGACTTCGTCCAGGCGCCGGCCCGGGACGCGGTGCGCAACTACCTGCAGAGCGGCAAGTGGCCCGATGTCATTTTCGGCCTGAACGCGCTGATGACCCTGGGCGCGCTGCAGGCAATGCGCGAATTGGGCTTGAGCCGCGACGACATTGCGCTGTTCAGCATTGACCAGGTGCGCTATGCCGAAATCTACGGCCAACCTATCCCTTGCATCAGCCATAGCAGCGCGAAACTGGGGATTGGAGCAATCAACATGTTGCTGGACCAGATAGATGACCCTTCGCTGTCACCACAGAGCCAGATAATCGAAGGCCAGTTGCTGCTCTGACCCCGCAGGCCAGACGTGCCTACATATTTCGATGCAAATGTAGACGTTGACATCGTTATGCACCCTGGCATCAGATATGGCGGCACGCATGTGATGCTGCATGTAAACGTCTACATAATAATGACAACAGCGCCCTTGAGCGGGCGCGGGGAGATGCCTGATGGGAATGCACCTGCAGGGTAAAGTGGCGGCCGTGACCGGTGCTGCATCCGGAATAGGCCTGGCAACCGCCACGGCGATGGTGGCAGCAGGGGCCAGGGTGGTTATGGTTGACCGTGACGAGCAATTGCTTGCCAAGGCCTGTGAGCAGTTGGGTGAGGCTGCCATCCCGTTGGTGATCGATCTGCTCGTCCCTGACAGCTGCGCGACCCTGATGCCGGGCATCCTGGCAGTTGCCGGCCAGCTCGATATCCTGCACGCCAATGCTGGATGCTATGTGGGCGGGGAGTTCGTTGAAAACGACGTGGCAGCCATCGACCGCATGCTGAATCTCAATATCAATGCCGTGGTCAGGAACGTGCATGATGTGCTGCCGCACATGATCGATCGCGGCCAGGGTGACATTGTGGTGACCGGTTCGGTGGCGGGCCATTTCCCGGTGCCCTGGGAACCGGTGTACTCGGCCTCCAAGTGGGCGGTCAATGGCTTTGTGCAGACTGTGCGGCGGCAGGTAAAGCACCATGGTATCCGCGTGGGGGCGGTTTCGCCTGGCCCGGTCAGCAGCGCCCTGCTGGCCGATTGGCCGGAAGAAAACCTGCGCAAGGCCAAGGAGAGCGGCAGCCTGATCGAGCCCGACGACATCGCGGATGCGGTGATGTATATGCTCACCCGCCCGCGCAACGTGACCATTCGGGACATGATCGTTCTGCCGTCAGCATTTGATATGTAAGCAAGTTGAGCCTCATCGTGACTCAAGGTCGCTCATGCACGGGGAGTGCGCCCGCCTGGAAGTGTGCTGGGTGACCTTGAGTCGGTATGAAGGTTCGGAAGTAAAAAGTGCGCAGATCCGCCGGTGAATGTGCCTACATCTGCAATTGCAAGAAGGCTGTCTCGACATGGTTCTGCGCCGCACGAGCAGGACGCCGAGCATTCGTTGATAGAACACTGCGAAGTTGTCACAGCGCTAAATCGTCGGCTGCCAAAAATGGCCGCTAGAAAAGCGGGTTGGCATCCAAGCCCGGTGCGTGAAAAATTCTCGGTGTTGTCACGAAGGGATGCGTGAAATGAAGTTCGAACGAACTTTCCTGTACACCGGCAAAAAATGGCTGGCGCTGGTATTGGCGGGCGGGGCATTCGGCGTCTTTGCCAGCGAAGATGGAGGGTCAGGGTTGAAAATGGTAACTCTGTCAATTATTGCACTGGGTGTCGGGATTGGGCTGTTCATAGGGCGGCGCTTTGAAGGGGGCTGGTGATAGGCGCCATATTCATGGCCTTCGTTTCGCACTCTAAAGGGCCCTACGCAGCTGGGCTTTTTGTTGCTCGCCTGCAACGAGTCATTGCACTTTGTGACTTGGATCCATTGCCTGGGTTCTGTATCATTCGGCCGCCATCAGACGATGGTCGAAGATGATTCATTTAAAGGACTGAGTAATGAAAAAGCTGTTCAAGGCCACCGTAGCCGTTGCTGTCGTATCGGGTGTTGCCCTGCTGTCGGGTTGCACTGGCCAAGTTTACAACCAACCGAAAAACTGCACCTACGACTACCTGTTCCACCCTTCGGTTTCCATCTCCAAGATCATCGGTGGCTGCGGCCCGATCGATAAACTGCCTCAGCAGCAGTAATCTTGGCGGTACCCTGATCGCGACGCGTGCGGCGTGATCCAAGGCCCCCGGTCATGTACATGGTCGGGGGTTTTTGTTTTTAGCGTGACATTCTGCCGCTGGGGCAACCGGTCGCCTTGACGCCCCGGCCTGCAATTTGTTTGTGCTGGCATTTCAGATACAATCGGAAAAACGATTCAGCCTTGTCGGTCAATTCGACCAAAGGCCGAGTCGTTTTCTGGTTCTCTGGCTGCTGAACAATGATCAACAACAAGCCTGCGCTGAAGAACACGCTTTACCGGGGCCAGCCACAGGCCCTCACTCTGTTCTCCTGACTGGAAATGATCAATGTTCAAGAAAGCTGGCAAGACCTTGCTGGGTCTGGCGGTCGCTGCAAGCGTCATGCAAGCGCACGCTGCAGAAACCAAGAAAGTAGACGTGCTGCTGGTCGGCGGCGGCATCATGAGTTCGACCCTGGCCGTGTGGCTGCACGAGCTGGAGCCAAGCTGGTCGATGGAAATGGTCGAGCGCCTGGATGGCGTGGCCGAAGAAAGCTCCAACGGCTGGAACAACGCCGGTACCGGCCACTCCGCGTTGGCCGAGCTGAACTACACCCCGGAAGACAAAGACGGCAACGTCAACATCTCCAAGGCCATCGAAATCAACGAAGCCTTCCAGATTTCCCGCCAGTTCTGGTCGTGGCAGGTACGCCAGGGCGTACTGAAGAACCCGCACTCGTTCATCAACACCACCCCGCACATGAGCTTCGTGTGGGGCGATGACAACATCAAGTTCCTCAAGAAACGCTACGACGCACTGCAGACCAGCCCGCTGTTCCGCCCGATGCAGTACTCCGAGGACCACGCGCAGATCGCCAAGTGGGTCCCGCTGATGATGGAAGGCCGCGACCCGAAGCAGAAGCTGGCCGTGACCTGGACGCCAATCGGTACCGACGTCAACTTTGGTGAGATCACCCGCCAGTTCGTTGGCCACCTGCAGACCCAGAAAGGCTTCGACCTGAAGCTGTCCAGCGAAGTGCAGGACATCACCCGCAACAAGGACGGCTCCTGGCACGTCGAATACAAGAACCTGAAGGACGGTACCGAGTCGGCCACCGACGCCAAGTTCCTGTTCATCGGTGCCGGCGGCGGCGCGCTGAAGCTGCTGCAGAAGTCGGGTATTCCGGAAGCCAAGGAATACGCAGGCTTCCCGGTGGGCGGTTCGTTCCTGGTGACCGAGAACCCGACCGTGGCCATGCAGCACATGGCCAAGGCCTATGGTATCGCCTCGACCGGTGCGCCACCCATGTCGGTCCCGCACCTGGACACCCGTGTGCTGGATGGCAAGCGCGTGATCCTGTTTGGCCCGTTCGCCACCTTCTCGACCAAGTTCCTGAAGAATGGCTCGTACCTGGACCTGCTGAGCAGCACCACCACCCACAACGTGTGGCCGATGACCAAAGTCGGTATCGACCAGTACCCACTGGTCGAGTACCTCGCGGGCCAGCTGATGCTGTCTGACGATGATCGCTTCGAAGCCCTGCGCGCCTACTTCCCGAACGCCAAGAAAGAAGAATGGCGCCTGTGGCAGGCCGGTCAGCGTGTGCAGATCATCAAGCGTGATGCCGAGAAGGGCGGCGTGCTGAAGCTGGGCACTGAAGTGGTGGCGTCCGAAGACCGCACCATCGCTGGCCTGCTGGGTGCCTCGCCGGGTGCTTCGACTGCTGCGCCGATCATGCTGCACGTGCTGGAAACGGTGTTCAAGGAGAAGGTCGCTACCCCAGAGTGGCAGGCCAAGATCAAGGAAATCGTGCCCAGCTACGGCACCAAGCTGAACGATTCGGCAGCGGCCACCCAGAAAGAGTGGAACTACACCGCTGAAGTGCTGCAGCTGGGGAAACCGCCGGTGATCGACGCCAGCGTTGAGTTCGGTGGCGCGGCGAGCGACCCGGTTGAGAGCAAGCCCGAGAACGACATGGCGCTGTAATCGGCCATTGTTGTGAAACTAGCCACGGGGGAGACCTCGTGGCTTTTTTTTGCCAAGCACAGCGCAACCCTCGGGCTTATCGCCATCCCTGGTAGGAGCGGGTTCACCCGCGAAGAGGCCTGCACAGGTATCACTGCTGGCGCAGTATGCACTCCAGCAACCCCGGGAACCGCTTATCCAGCATCTCGCTACGCAGCGAATTCATATGGGTAGTCCCCACATTGCGGGTTTGCACCAGCCCTGCATCACGCAACACACGGAAGTGGTGGGACATGCTCGACTTCGGCCGGCCTCCGTCCAGCTCGCCACAGCTGGCCTCGGCCACGCCGGCCAGGTGACGGACGATTTCCAGGCGCACGGGGTCGCTGAGCGCATAGAGCAGGCGTTCAAGGATAAGGTCTTCGGGGTTGGGATGTTTATAGGCTCGCATGGTTGACATGATAACGGGGGTTTCATTAATTGCCATAGTTCGATTATGATCGAACAACAGTAATCAAATGAGCCCGGAGTTTCCCATGTCCGCACTGTTCGAACCCTACACCCTCAAAGACGTCACCCTGCGTAACCGCATTGCCATTCCGCCAATGTGCCAATACATGGCCGAAGACGGCATGATCAACGACTGGCACCATGTGCACCTGGCCGGGCTGGCCCGTGGTGGTGCGGGCTTGCTGGTGGTCGAAGCCACTGCTGTGGCGCCGGAAGGGCGTATCACGCCCGGTTGTGCTGGTATCTGGAGCGATGCCCACGCTCAGGCGTTCGTACCGGTGGTGCAGGCCATCAAGGCTGCCGGTTCCGTGCCGGGCATCCAGATCGCCCACGCCGGGCGCAAGGCCAGCGCCAACCGCCCGTGGGAGGGTGACGACCACATTGCCGCCGACGATGCACGTGGCTGGGAGACCATTGCCCCGTCTGCCATTGCCTTTGGCGCGCACCTGCCGAAGGTGCCACGGGAAATGACGCTGGACGATATCGCCCGGGTCAAGCAGGACTTCGTCGATGCCGCCCGCCGTGCGCGTGATGCCGGCTTCGAGTGGATAGAACTGCACTTTGCCCATGGCTACCTGGGCCAGAGCTTCTTCTCCGAGCACTCCAACAAGCGCACCGATGCCTATGGCGGCAGCTTCGACAACCGCAGCCGCTTCCTGCTGGAAACACTCGCCGCCGTGCGCGAAGTATGGCCGGAGAACCTGCCGCTGACCGCGCGCTTTGGTGTGTTGGAATACGATGGCCGCGATGAGCAGACCCTGGAAGAGTCGATCGAACTGGCCCGCCGCTTCAAGGCCGGTGGGCTCGACCTGCTGAGCGTGAGTGTCGGCTTCACCATTCCCGACACCAACATCCCCTGGGGGCCAGCGTTCATGGGGCCGATTGCCGAGCGCGTGCGCCGCGAAGCGAAGCTGCCCGTGACGTCGGCGTGGGGCTTTGGTACGCCGCAGTTGGCGGAGGCCGCATTGCAGGCCAACCAGCTGGATCTGGTTTCGGTAGGGCGCGCGCACCTGGCCGACCCGCACTGGGCTTACTTTGCGGCCAAGGAGCTGGGGGTGGAAAAAGCGTCCTGGACCTTGCCGGCACCGTATGCGCACTGGCTCGAGCGTTACCGCTGAGGCTTGGAGGGGCTGCTTTGCAGCCCATTCGCGGGCAAGCCCGTCCCCACAGAGACACCACAGGTGTCAGATGCTGCACCCTCTCTGTGGGAGCGGGCTTGCCCGCGAAGAGGCCGGTAAAGGCTAAAACCGATCCAGTCGGTATGCACTCATCTCAGGCCCACCAGCCTGCTCAGCCAACCGCCCCACCCATTCCGCCGTCACCGCCGCCTGGGTCAACCCCAGGTGCTGATGCCCAAACGCCAACAGCACCCGCCCATTGCACACCCTGTCGATTACTGGCAATGAGTCTGGCAACGAAGGCCTGAAACCCATCCACGGCGTTGCCCCTTCGACGCTCAAGTCGTGACGGAACAACCCCTTGCTCAACCGGTGCAACTGCCAAGCCCGCTGCATGCTCGGCGGTGCCTGAAGCCCGGCAAACTCCACAGTGCCAGCCAGGCGCAAGCCTTCGGCCATGGGCGTCATGATGAACTTGCGCTCAAGCGAGGTGACGGCAAACGGCAGGCGTTGGTGCTCACCTGGCAACATCAGGTGGTAGCCGCGTTCTGTATCCAGCGGCACCCGCTTGCCTGTCAGCGCGGCGGTCAGTTTCGCAGAGTGCGCACCACAGCTGACAAGTACCTGGCGGGCATTGAGCATGCCTTGGTCGCTGGCAAGGCTCACGCCGGCACTGTGTAGCTGCCCGCCATCGACCTGCGCCTGGACAAAGCGTACCCCGCTGGCCTTGGCCGCTTCGAACAATTCGCACACCACCCGATAAGGGTCGATGAAGTGCCCGGTGCGTGGAAAGAACAGTCCGCCCAACAGTGACGGACTGAGCTGCGGCGCCGCTTCGCGCACGGTTTCGGCGGACCAGAAGTCCACCGGCACCGCCTGCTGTTGCATGCGTGTGCGCAACGCCTCCAGCGCCTGGCGTGACTCAGGTTTCTCGAACACCAGCAACGAACCATCCTCTTGAAACAATTCGCTGCGTCCGATCGAGCTCAACAGCCGGTGCCAGGCGCCCAGGCTGCCTTCGTTCAATGTGCGGATGCCAGCCACGCTGCGCTGGAACGGCGCCGGGCGCAGGTTGAGCAGCAGCCGCGTGAACCACGGCATGGCCTTGGGCAGGTATTTCCAGTCCAGGCGCAGCGGGCCCATCGGATCGAGCAGCATGCGCGGCAGGCGCTTGAGGATCGACAGGTCGGCAATCGGGAACACTTGCTCGGTTGCCAGGTGCCCGGCATTGCCGAAGGACGCGCCGAGGCCGGGCGCCTGGCGGTCGACCAGCGTTACCCGATGGCCCTGGCGGGCCAGTTGCAGGGCACAGGCGACGCCGACAATGCCGGCGCCCACCACGGCGATATCGGTTTCAGCGGTTTCGACCATGCTCAGTCTTCCCGTTTACCATCAAGCAGGCGCCGCAGCTGCAGCGGGTTGCCGTGTTTCAATGCCTGCGGCAGCAGCGCATCGGGGACGTCCTGATAGCAAACCGGGCGCAGGAATCGCAGGATCGCCGCCGTACCCACCGAGGTGGTGCGTGCATCGGAAGTGGCCGGGAACGGCCCGCCGTGGACCATGGCATCGCACACCTCGACGCCGGTCGGCCAGCCATTGACCAGAATACGCCCGGCCTTGCGCTCAAGGGTGGGGAGCAGGGCGCGAGCGCTGTCGATGTCGGCCTCGTCCAGTTGCAGGGTGGCGGTCAGCTGACCTTCCAGCTGTTCGGCTACCTGGCGGACCTGCTCATCGTCGGTGCAGGCAACGACCAGCGACGCTGCACCGAACACTTCAGCCTGCAACGCCGGGTCGGCGAGAAACGCTTCGGCCTGGGTTACGAACAACTGTGCCTGGCACTGGTTGGGGCCCTGACCGGTTTGGCCACTGGCGATGGCCTGGGCACAGGGGTTGTCTGCCAGGGCTGCGATACCGGCCTGGTAGGCACTGAAAATGCCGGGGGTGAGCATGGTTTGGGCGGAGGCCTGCTGCACGTACCCGGCGGCTGCAGTGATGAACCGCTGCAATGCCGGCCCCTGCCGGGCGATTACCAGACCGGGGTTGGTGCAGAACTGGCCAGCGCCCTGAGTCAGCGAGGCGACGAAACCTTGTGCCAGTGCTTCGGCACGGGCTTGCAGGGCGGCGTCGAACAGGAACACTGGGTTGATTGAACTCATTTCGGCATACACCGGGATGGGCTCCGGGCGCGCCTGGGCGGCTTGGCACAACGCCATGCCACCGCTGCGCGAGCCGGTGAAACCAACGGCCTTGATACGTGGGTCGCTGACCAGGGCAATGCCCACTTCGCGGCCGGAGCCATAAAGCAGCGAGAACACACCCTCCGGTAAGCCGCACTGCTTCACTGCTTGAGCCACTGCCTGGCCGACCAGCTCACTGGTGCCGGGGTGGGCACTGTGTGCCTTGACCACCACGGGGCAGCCAGCGGCCAGTGCCGACGCGGTGTCACCACCGGCCACCGAGAAGGCCAGCGGGAAATTGCTGGCGCCGAACACGGCGACTGGCCCCAGGGCCACCTGGCGCTGGCGCAAATCAGCGCGGGGGAGGGGCTGGCGCTCAGGCAGGGCGCTGTCGACCCGCACGTCCAGCCATTCGCCGGCCCGCACCACACGGGCAAAGGTGCGTAGCTGGGTGCAGGTACGACCACGCTCGCCCTGAATGCGCGCCATGGGCAGTCCGGTTTCGGCCACGGCGCGGTCGATCAGGGCATCGCCTAGGGCCTCGATCTGTATGGCGATGGCTTCAAGGAACTCTGCTCGTTGTTCGAGCGAAGTTTCGCGGTAGGTATCGAATGCCGCCCAGGCCAGCGCGCAGGCCTGGGCCACGTGTTCGCCTGTGCCGCCGAGGTAGGTCGGTTCCAGAGCCTGACCGGTGGTTGGGTCGATGGCACGGATGGCTTCGCGGCTGCCGGTTACCGGCCTCTGGCCGATCAGCAGGTTGCCTGTGAGGGTCATGGAGCCTCCTTGGAAATCTAATGCAGATGCATGGGGGGGATTACGCCCCCTGTAGGAGCGGGCACGCCCGCTCCCACAGGTAGAGCAGTGGCTGCTCAGGCGATGTTCTGCTCAGCCGACCAGCTGGCGTACCAGCTGCGGAACAGCGCGTACTGCTGTTCGGCATAGTTGCGCTGAGCGTCGGTCAGGACGTCGGTCTCGTTGAAGTGCAGGCTGTACTCGGTGTCGCCGTTCAGCACCATCAAGTGCTTGTAATACAGCACCAGGTCGCAGCCCTCATCGAACGACGACAGCACCGCCAGCGCCGCTTCCAGCTCGCGCGCCAGGCGGCGGGCACGGGCGTCGCCTTTGGCGGCCTGTTTGCTCAGGCTCACCAGTTGCAGCACTTCGCGCGGCAGCGCGTTGCCGATGCCGGTGATGGCGCCGGTGGCGTTGCAGTTGACGAAGCCATGCACCACCTGGGTGTCGACGCCGACCATCAGGGTGACATCGTCATCCTTGGAGGTAATGTGTTCGGCGGCGTAGCGCAGGTCGGCGCCACCGCCGAACTCCTTGAAGCCGATCAGGTTGGGGAACTCGCTGCGCAGTTCGAAGAACAGGTCGGCGCGGGTGGCAAAGCCGTAGTAAGGGCTGTTGTAGATCACCGCCGGCAGTTTCGGTGCGGCAGCGAGGATGGCCGAGAAATGGTGCTTCTGGGCGATCAGCGAAGCACCGCGGCTGAGCACGCGGGGGATGACCATTAGGCCGGCGGCGCCAACCTTGGCGGCGTGTGCAGCATGCGAAACCGCCTCACGGGTGTTCACCGCGCCCGTTCCGACGATGGTCGGGATGCCGGCCGCCACCAGGCGCGCCACGCCTTCCTGGCGCTCGGCCTCGGTCAGCAGCGGCCAATCACCCATCGAACCGCAGTACACCACCGCGCTCATGCCGGCCTCGATCAGCTCGCGGCCCTTGCGCACCAAGGCGTCGAAGTCCGGTTTGCGCTCGGCGGTGCACGGGGTCATCAGGGCGGGCATGGTGCCGGTGAAGATGTTGTCATTCATTGTTGTCACTCCTGGCAAAGTTCAGTCGGGAAAAGACCGGGGTCAGATGCCCCAGGCGAACGGGTCTTGTTCGTCGATCAGCAGGGTGCTGTCGGCGGTCATATAGGCGCGGCCGGTGATGAACGGGCGAATGCGTTCGCCGTCGCGCACGTAGCGGCCATGGAACTGGCTGCCGGTGATGCTGGCCTGCACCCAGGTCTGGCCTTCGGCTAGCTTGCCGTCGGCAGCCAGGCAGGCCAGCTTGGCGCTGGTGCCTGTGCCGCATGGGGAGCGGTCGTAGGCCTTGCCGGGGCACATCACGAAGTTGCGGCTGTCGGCTTTGGAGTCGTCGGCGAACAGCTCGATGTGGTCGATGGGCGCGCCGTTTTCGCCGGTGACGCCCTGGGCTTCCAGGGCCTTGAGCATGGCCCAGGTGTACTCGGTCAGCACTTCGCGGTTATCCAGCTCGATCCTCTGGCCGTGTTCGGACACAAGGAAAAACCAGTTGCCGCCCCAGGCGATGTCGCCGCGCACCACGCCATGGCCGGGCACGTCCACCGCCACATGCTGGCGGTAGCGGTAGGAGGGCACGTTGGCGACGGTGATGGCGCCATCTTCATGCAAGGTGGCGCTGACCTGGCCGACCGGGGTGTCGATCTTGTGCACACCCGGCGTGATCAGGCCCAGGTGCTGTAGCGAGGCGACCAGGCCGATGGTGCCGTGGCCGCACATGTTCAGGTAACCGGCGTTGTTGAAGAAGATCACCCCGCAGGTGGCATCGGCCGACACTGGCGGGCAGTACAGTGCGCCAACCAGCACATCGTTGCCGCGTGGCTCCAGCAGGCAGGCGCGGCGCCACCGGTCGTGCAGTTCGCGCAGTTCGTCGCGCTGTTCGGCCATGCTGCGGCCGTGCAGTTGCGGAAAGCCCTTCATCACCAGGCGGGTCGGTTCGCCGCCAGTGTGGGAGTCGATGACGTGAATCTGTTTCATGGGCTTGTCCCTTGCGTAAAAGATCAGGAAGCGACGGCAACAGGGCGGCCGTTAGAGGTTTCAGCGCAGGCTTCGCTTTCGTCGTCGCCTTCCAGGCGTACCAGGTGGGCAGGCACGCCTGTAGCGGCGCCCCAGTAGTAGATGCCCAGCGCGCAGGCGGCCACGACCACGGTGTCGAGCGGGTGGCCGATTACCCCCAGGCCGCCGAAGCTGCCCAGCCACGACAGCAGGATGGTCACCGCATAGAACCCGATCAGCCACGCCGACGAGCGAACTTGCTGGGCCAGCGAAAGGTGTTGGGTGGGTACGAAACGGCTGCACAGCAGGTACAGCACGAACATCACGATCTGCAGGGCCAGCAGCCACGACACGGTTTTCCAGCCAGACCAGTACACGATCAGGGCAGCGATGATGAACGACAGCGGGCCGAGCACGGCCATGCCCTTGACCCGGAACGGACGCGGCATGTGTGGTGCATTGCGGCGCAGGGCGGCGACGCTGACCGGGGCCACGGCGTAGCTCAGCACCAGGGCAGCGGACACCACGTTGATCAGCGCTTCCCACGATGGGAACGGCAGGGTCCAGAACACCGACAGGCCAAATGTCAGCCACAGGGCCGGGCGCGGGATGCCGGACTCTGCATCGATGCGGGTGAAGTACTTGAAGAAGGTGCCGGTCTGCGCCCAGCCATAGATCACGCGCGGGGTGGCGTTCATGTAGATGTTGCCGCAGCCGCTTGGCGAGATCACTGCGTCGGCCACCACCAGGTAGGCGAGCCAGCCCACACCCAGGGCCAGGGCGATGTCACGGTAGGGCAGGGCCAATTCCTTGGTCACGCTGGCCCAGCCGTTGGCCAGCATTTCGGTCGGCACGCTGCCAAGGAAAGCCAGTTGCAGCAGCGCGTAGATGGCGGTGGACAGCAGTACCGACAAGATCAGTGCAATGGGGATGGTGCGTTGTGGGTTCTTCACCTCGCTGGCCACCGAAATGATCGGCGTCAGGCCCAGGTAGGCGAAGATGATGCCACCGGCGGATACCGCCATTTCCACCCCGGACAGACCGAACGGGGCAAAGCCCTGGACCTCGAAGTTTTCCGGTTTGAAGAAGGTGAACAGTACGCCGATCACCAGCAGCGGCACGATGAACTTGAACACGCTGACCAGGTTGTTGGCCTTGGCGAAGGTTTTCACGCTGCGGTAGTTGAGGAAGAAGAACAGCCCCAGCAAGGCGAACTGCACCAGCCAGCCGAGCACGGTCGGGTCGCTGGAGCCGGCCTTGGTCAGCCCGGGAAACCAGGCGGCGGCGTATTGGCGTGAGGCGACTACTTCGATGGCGATCAGGCTGGAAAAGGCGATCAGGGTGATGAAGCCCATCAGGTAGCCCAACAGCGGGCCGTGCGAGTACACCGGGTAGCGCACCACGCCACCGGCGCGGGGCAAGGCGGCGCCCAGCTCGCAGTAGACGATGCCCAGCAACAGTACGGCGAACCCGCCCAGGAACCAGGAGAGGATGCCGGCCGGGCCGGCGATGGCCGAGACATGGCTGGCGGCAAACAGCCAACCGGAGCCGAAGATGGCGCCTAGGCCGATGAAGGTGAGGTCCAGCAGTGATAACTGTTTTTTGAATTTGCCTGACATGGGTTCGCCTTTTTGTTGGTTATTGGATAGGCAGGTCTGATGTCACGAGATGCGGCTTTTGGGGCCGCGCTCTTGTAGGACTTGGGCGGCTTGCGTGGGGCATAGAGTGAACTGGTCGGGGCGGCGGTTCTTGATGGTTTTCTGCAGAGGGGATGACGAAATCGGCACAGTTGCAGAAAAAAAGTGGTAAGGCGCAAAGCGGGGGGATAGGCTCAAAGCCATACCGGATAAGGGTTTGAGAGATGCAGTGCTAGTGTCGGCCCTTTCGCGGGTGAACCCGCTCCTACAGGTACGGCGTAGAATTCGAAATCTGTGGGGGCCCTGTAGGAGCGGGTTCACCCGCGAAGAGGCCGGCCCAGCCAGCAGAGAACCGACAGATGACCGACGCCGCAACCCTCTACCAGTCCCTGGACCAGCACCGCCCCGCCACCCTTGAGGCCCTGCTCGCCGGTGTATCGCTGTTGCTGCCGATGCTCGACGCCATCCCCAACGCCGCGATCTTCATCAAGGATTCTGCCGCCCGCTATGCGTTGGCCAACAACACACTGGTCCAGCGCTGTGGCCTCAAGCGCCTGCAACCGCTGCTGGGCAAGACCAGCGCCGAGGTGTTTCCGGCACAGTTTGGCCCCGGTTATACCGAGCAGGATCGACGTGTTCTCAAGGAAGGCCTGGTGCTGGAGGACCAGTTGGAGCTGCACCTCTACGGCAGCCGTGAGCCCGGCTGGTGCCTGACCCACAAGCGCCCGCTGTACAACCCTGCTGGCGAAATCATCGGCCTGGTCGGCATCTCGGTCGACTTGCAGTCAGCCGCTGACAGCCACCCCGCCTATCAGCGCCTGGCTGCGGTGGACGAGCACATCCGCCGGCATTTTCATCAGCCGATCAGCATGGGCGAGCTGACCCGCATCGCTGGTATCTCCGTGGCTCAGTTGGAGCGCTACTGCAAGCGCGTGTTCCACCTCACGCCCCGGCAGATGATCCACAAGGCACGCCTGGAGCACGCCCACCGACTGCTGCATTCGGAGCTGCCGATCACTGAAGTGGCGATGCGCTGCGGCTACACCGATCACAGCGCCTTCAGCCGCCAGTTCAAGCAACTGACCGGCTTCACGCCGCGCCAGTACCGCCAGGCTACCGCCAATCAGGTGGCCTGAAACAGCCCACGCGCCTCGGCAAAGCATTGCTCGGCAATCGCCGAGCGCGGCTCGCTACGGCGCAGCAGCAGCCCGACCGGGCTAAGGATGGCGGCGTCGGCCACCGGCAGGATTCGCAGGTGCTCGCTGAGGTCTTCCAGGCCGCAGTCCAATGGCATGATCGCGCAGCATATGCCGGTGTTGATGGCCTGGATAAGCTGGAAGCTCGAGTCGCTCTCAAGCACCGCATTGGGTTCAAGACCACGGCTACGGAAGCTCAGGTCCAGCGACTGGCGGTAGTGCATGCCTTTGCTCAGCAGCCCCAGCGGAATGTCGCCGAGCTCGTCCCAGCGCAGTCGGTCGCTGGCGAACTGGAAGTGCCGCGTGTCGTGCAGCAGGCCCATGGTGGTGGTGCCGAGTTCGATCACTTCGAAGAAGCTGGTGTTGACCTGGTCCAGGTAGCAGATACCCAGGTCGAGCTGGTTGCGGCTCAGGCCGTCGAGGACCTGTTCCGAACTCAGCGAGCTAAGCTGAAAGTGCAGTTCGGGGTATTTTTCGCGCAGGGGCAGCAGCAGGTGCATGGGATTGAAGCTGGCCAGCGGCACCGTGCCCAGGCGCAGGCTGCCGACCACTTGGCCACGGCAACTTGCAGCCTCGGCCTGCAGGCCGTCGTGGGCCGCGAGCAGGGTGCGGGCCCAGGCCAGGATGCGCTCGCCGGCCTCGGTGAAGCCTTCGAAGCGCTGGCCACGCTTGACCAGCACCAGGTCCAGCTCATCCTCCAGGTTGCGCAGGCGCATGGACAGCGTCGGCTGGGTGATATGGCACAGCGCCGCCGCCTGGCCGAAGTGGCGGGTCTGGTCGAGTGCGATGAGGAACTTGAGCTGCTTGATGTCCATGGAAGTGCCTGGCGTCTGATTGTGCAGACCATAACCCACGTCTGCGATAGATGTCATTGATCGGCCGGTACGCCATATCGATTGGACGCACCTGGGGCTATGCCTCTAGCGTGGTGAAAATGCCCTTCAAGGAGCTTCATTGTGCGCGTCCAACTTGATGCGGTCTTCGTACCGCTGAACATCGCCGTGCTGACTGTCAGCGACACCCGTACCTACGACAACGATACTTCCGGCGAGCTGCTGGCCAACCGCTCGGTCGAGGTCGGTCACCGGCTGGTGGCGCGAGCGCTGCTCAAGGACGACCTGTACAAGATCCGCGCTCAGGTGGCCAGCTGGATTGCTGATGAACAGGTGCAGGTGGTGCTGATCACCGGCGGTACCGGCTTTACCGGGCGCGACAGCACACCCGAAGCGGTCGAGTGCCTGCTGGACAAGCGTATCGATGGGTTTGGCGAGTTGTTCCGGGCATTGTCGATTCTCGATATTGGCAGCTCGACCGTGCAGAGCCGGGCGTTGGCCGGGTTGTCCAACCGCACGTTGGTGTGTTGCCTGCCGGGCTCGACTGGGGCCTGCCGCGCCGCTTGGGAAGGGATTCTGGCCGAGCAGCTGGATGCACGGCACCGGCCATGCAACTTCGTCAAACACCTGTTGCCGATGTAGGAGCGGGTTTACCCGCGAAGAGGCCAGAACAGGCAACCACCCACGGTCAGCTCAACACATACCCCACCGGCAACAAGGCGGGAGGCAGTTGCTGCTCCCCCAATCCGGCCAGCACATCGCGCTCCACCGTCCGCACCATGGCATCGGTCGGCAGATCGTTCTCATCGCGCCCGAACGGGTCTTCCAGCTCGTTGCCGATCGCATCCAGCCCGAAGAACGTGTACCCCACGATGGTGGTGAACAGCGGTGCAAGCCAGCCCAGCGGCTCGGCCAGGGCAAACGGCAGCAGCAGGCAGAAAATGTAGATGGTACGGTGCAGCAGCAGGGTGTAGGGAAACGGCAAAGGCGTGCCCTTGATCCGCTCGCAGGTGGCCTGCACTTCGGTCAGGCCCACCAGACGTTGTTCCAGCAGGTTGTAGCGCCATTCGCTGATCTGTTGCTGCGCGGCCAACCGTGAACAGTGTCCACCGATTTCACGCAGGATGCCGTCGCACACATTGTGCGGGCTGATCGCATCGGCCTGGGCCAGCCACGGTCTGGCAGCTGCCCGTTCGTCCTCGTTACGCAGCCGGGCATTGAGTGCATGAGCGAAACCACACAAGTTGCGCAGCAGTTCGGTGCGCAGTGTTTCGTCGGCAATCGCCACGCTTTCCCGCACGAACGAGCGGGTTTCGATAATCAGTTTGCCCCAGGCCTTGCGCCCCTCCCACCAACGGTCATAGCACGCGTTGTTGCGAAAGCTCATGAAGATCGACAACGACAGGCCCAGCAAGGTGAACGGCGTGGCGCTGACCGGGTAGAAATACGCCGGGTAATGCCGCTCGACCAGCACGATCAGCGCGGCTAGCAGTGTCACCATCAGGCAACGCAGGGCAATGCGTTTGACGATCGACCCCTTGAGGGTGAACAACACGCGCAACACATCGGTGGAGGGGGGGACGATCATGGAAATCCAGAGACGGCTGCTCAGCCGCCGGTCATGTTCATGAAGCGCAGGATCTGCACATCGCCACCGACTTCGAAATGATGGCGATAGGGCTTGAGGTGCAGCGAGTCGCGAATGGCCTTTTCCAGGCGTTCGGGGTTGCCAGGGTGGGCGCGCAGCACGTGCTTGAGGTCTACCGAGTGTTCGTTGCCCAGGCACAGCAGCAGGCGGCCTTCGACGGTAAGGCGCACGCGGTTGCAGGTGGCGCAGAAGTTGTGGCTGTGCGGTGAAATGAAGCCGACCCGCGTATTCGCGGCTTCGGCCAGGCGCCAGTAACGGGCCGGCCCCATGGACGATTCGGTCGATTCGATCAGCGTGAACTGCTCGGCCAGGCGTGCCCGTACTTCATCGCTGGAGCAGAACGATTCGCCACGTTCATGCTCGCTTATCACCCCCAGCGGCATTTCCTCGATGAAGGTGATGTCCAGCTCGCGTTCGATGGCAAAGCGCACCAGATCGACCAGTTCATGGTCGTTGCGGCCTTTGAGGACCACGCAGTTGAGTTTGGTGCGTTTGAAACCCGCCTGGCGTGCGGCGTCGATACCGGCGATTACCTGGGTAAGGTCGCCGGTGCGGGTCAGTTGCTTGAAACGGTCGGCATCCAGGCTATCCAGGCTGATATTCAGACGTGTCACCCCGGCGTCGAACAGCGGCTGAGCCAGGCGCCCGAGTTGCGAGCCGTTGCTGGTCAGGCACAGCTCGCGCAGGCCGGGCAGGGCGGCGATGCGCCCGCACAGGTCGACGATGCCCTGGCGTACCAGTGGCTCGCCACCCGTCAGGCGGATCTTGCGGGTGCCCAGAGCGACGAAGCGTTCGGCCACCTGGAACAGTTCTTCGAGGCTGAGGATTTGCTGGCGCGGCAGAAACTGCATGTCTTCGGCCATGCAGTACACGCAACGGAAGTCACAACGGTCGGTGACCGACATCCGCAGGTAGTCGATTTTCCGGTTGAAGCCGTCGATCAGGGCCCGGCTGTTCTGTTCCACGTTCGCACTCGAATGGGTTGGGACATGACTCCAAGCTATAACCTGGCCGCAGGGCCGTCAAATTGCTTTGCCTGACCGGTTGATCGATGGCCTCTATCGCTTGGTATGGCATCTGGCGGCCCCTGATCGAAACCGCTTATCACGCCGTAAGATCTTTCGATTGGACGCGGCCTCCCCACGCTCCATAGGCTGGAAAAAAGCATCGAAGCGTGAGGATTCATCGCATGAGCCAGGACGAACACATCAGGGACTACAAGGGCGCCGCCGCCGGCTGGGGGGCGCTGAAAAGCGTGACCAAGAGCTGGCTGGGCAGCGACAACGCCTTCAAGAACCTGCGGGCCATGCTCAAGACCAACCAGAACGGCGGCTTCGACTGCCCCGGCTGTGCCTGGGGCGAGTCGCCGGAAAGCGACATGGTCAAGTTCTGCGAAAACGGCGCCAAGGCGGTCAACTGGGAAGCCACTGGCCGTTCGGTGGACCCGGCATTCTTCGCCAGGTACAGCGTCAGCGCGCTGAAGGAACAGACCGACTACTGGCTGGAATACCAGGGCCGCCTCACCCACCCGATGCGTTACGACGCCGCCACCGACCACTATGTCGAAACCACCTGGCAGGAGGCCTTCGAGCTGGTCGCCAGGCATCTGCGTGCGCTTGAGTCGCCAGATGAGGCCGAGTTCTACACCTCGGGCCGGGCCAGCAACGAGGCGGCGTTCCTCTACCAGCTGTTCGTGCGCGCTTACGGCACCAACAACTTCCCTGATTGCTCGAACATGTGCCACGAAGCCAGCGGCGCGGGTATGTCGGAAACCCTTGGGGTGGGCAAGGGCACCGTGGTGTTCCACGACCTGGAGCTGGCCGACGCGATCTTCGTCATCGGCCAGAACCCCGGCACCAACCACCCGCGCATGCTCGAACCCCTGCGGGAAGCGGTCAAGCGTGGTGCCCAGGTAGTCTGCTTCAACCCGTTGAAAGAGCGTGGCCTCGAGCGCTTCCAGCACCCGCAGCACCCGTTCGAAATGCTCAGCAACGGCTCCGAGCCGACCTCCAGCGCCTACTTCCGCCCGGCCTTGGGTGGGGACATGGCGGCAATGCGCGGTATTGCCAAGTACTTGTTGCAATGGGAGCGCGAGGCGCAGGCCAAGGGCGAGCCGGCGGTGTTCGACCATGCCTTCATCGCCGAGCACACCAGCGGCGTCGACGATTACCTGGCGGCGGTGGACGCCACGTCCTGGGAGCACATCGTCAAGCAGTCGGGCTTGACCCTGGCCGAGATCGAGCTGGCCGCACGCATGTATCGCAAGGCCGAGCGGGTCATCATGTGCTGGGCCATGGGCGTCACCCAGCATCGCCATTCGGTGCCGACCGTGCAGGAAATCGTCAACCTGCAGCTGCTGCGCGGCAACGTCGGCAAACCCGGCGCAGGCCTGTCGCCGGTGCGTGGCCACAGCAACGTGCAGGGTGACCGTACCATGGGTATCGACGAGAAGCCGTCGGCGGCGCTGCTCGATGCCATCGAAAAACGCTTCCAGTTCAGTGTGCCGCGTACCCATGGGCACAACGCGGTGTTGGCGATCAAAGCCATGGAAGAGGGGCGGGCCAAGGTGTTCATCGGCTTGGGCGGCAACTTTGCCCAAGCCACCCCGGACACCGCGCGCACCCACGCGGCGCTGCAGAATTGCGCGTTGACCGTGCAGATTTCCACCAAGCTCAACCGCTCGCATCTGGTCACCGGCCGCGATGCGCTGATCCTGCCGTGCCTGGGCCGTACCGAAATCGACCTGCAGGCCGAAGGGCCGCAAGGCGTGACCGTGGAGGACACCTTCAGCATGGTGCACATCTCCAACGGCCAGTTGCGCCCGCGCTCGCCGCATATGCGCTCGGAACCCTGGATCATCGCCGGCATGGCCAAGGCTACGCTGGGCAACCAGCCGATAGACTGGGAGTTTGCGGTGGCCGACTACAGCCGTATTCGTCAGATGATCGCAGACGTTATCCCTGGTTTCGCCAGCTTCAATGAGCGCTTGCAGCAGCCGGGCGGTTTCCACCTGGGTAATACCGCCGCCGATCGCAACTTCCGAACGGCCACGGGCAAGGCCCGGTTCATGCCCCACGCGCTGCCCGAGGAGTTGGTCAATGCCAAGGTGCTGGCCCGGGGTGACAAACCCGACCTGATCCTGCAGACCCTGCGCTCGCATGACCAGTACAACACCACCCTGTATGGCCTGGACGACCGCTACCGGGGGGTGTTCGGCCTGCGTGAAGTGGTGTTCGTCAATGAGGCCGACATCCGTCGCCTGGGCTTCGAGCCGGGTGAGCAGGTGGACCTGGTGTCGCTGTGGGAGGATGGCGTGGAGCGGCGGGTGTCGGGCTTCCGCCTGGTGGCGTATGACGTGCCCGAGGGACAGGCGGCGGCGTATTACCCGGAAACCAACCCGTTGGTACCGCTGGAAAGTTATGGCGAGGGCACCTACACCCCGACCTCGAAATTTGTGGCGATCAAGGTTGAGAAAGCCAAGGCGGGGAACCGCATTGCGGCGGTGTTGGCCTCGGATTGATGGGGTGCCTGTGCTGGCCTCTTCGCGGGTGAACCCGCTCCTACGGGACCCCTCAGCGCTTGAGGTTGAGGTGATCCTGCGGGTTTGTCCGCGAAGCATCCAGCACCGGTCAGGCGCGATGCACCGGGTAAGCCGTGGTGTATTTCATTTGCTCCATGGCAAAACTGGAGGTGATGTTCGATAGCCCATCGGTACGGGTAATCAGCTTTTTGTAGAACCGGTCATACGCTGCGATATCGCCCACCACCACCCGCAGCATGTAGTCCCAGTCCCCGGACATGCGGTAGCACTCCATCACTTCCTCGAACCCGGTCACGGTCGCGGCAAACTGCTCCAGCCAGGCGCTGTCGTGGCGCTGGGTCTTGAGCTGGACGAACACGGTAAGCCCCAACCCCAGCCGTTCGGGGTCCAGCAGGGCGACACGGCCGAGGATATAGCCATCTTCCTCCAGGCGCTTGACCCGCTTCCAGCACGGTGTGGTGGACAGGTTGACGGCCTCGGCCAGGTCCTTCAGCGAGATCGAGGCATCACGCTGTAGCAGGGTAAGAATGTGCTGGTCGAAACTGTCCATATCGTGCGCTGGCCGTGCAGAAAAATATTTCACAGATTACCCCAAGGCCAGACGATTTGGGTTGTGCGATAGTTGCAGCTTTCATTCTGCCAATGGGCCTGACCATGTCCGACAAGCCGCGCAATTTCGCCACCCGTACCATTCACGCCGGCGAGCAGTTCAGCGTTGCCGATAACGCCATTTTTCCGGCCATCGTCACCGCCAGTTCGTTCACCAAGCGCAGCCTGGACGATAAACCGGAATATTCCTACAGCCGCGTCGGCAACCCCACCCGGCATGCCTACGAAACCTGTGTCGCGGCCTTGGAAGAAGGCGTGGGCGCTGTGGCCTGCGCCTCGGGGGTCAATGCCACCGCAACCGTGCTTGAGCTGCTGCCCAAGGATGCCCACGTGGTGGTGATGAACGGCGTGTACGGTGGCACGTTCCGCATCATGGAAGATTACCGCAGCCGCACCTCGGGGCTGACCACCACCTATGTCGATCTCAACGACCTTGAGGCCGTAGCGGCTGCGATCACGCCGCAAACCCAGCTGATCTGGATCGAGTCGCCGACCAACCCGTTGCTGCACCTGGTCGACATCAAGGCGGTGTGCGACCTGGCCAAGGCCAAGGGCATCCTCACCTGCATCGACAACACCTTCTGCTCGCCGTGGAACCAGCGTCCGATCACCCTGGGTGTGGACCTGGTGATGCACTCGGCCAGCAAGTACATCGGTGGCCACTCCGACCTCACCGGCGGTGTGGTGGTGGCGGCCAACGATGCGTTGCTGGCACGTCTGCGCCGTATCAGCATGGCGATTGGTGCGGTGCAGGGGCCGTTCGACTGCTACCTGGCCCTGCGCGGTCTGAAGACCCTGGATGTGCGCATGGAGCGCCAGTGCGGCAATGCCCTGCAGGTGGCACGCTTCCTGGAAGGTCACGCGCAGGTCGAGCAGGTGTATTACCCAGGGCTGGAAAGCCACCCTCAGCATGAGCTGTGCAAACGCCAGATGCGCAGTGGCGGGGCGGTGGTGGCGATGAAAGTGAAAGGCGACCGCGCCGCGCTCAATCGCCTGGTGGAGGCGCTGCAGATCTTTGTCCTGGCCGACTCGCTGGGCGGGGTGGAGAGCATGATCAACCATTCCTGGAGCATGTCGCACTGCTCGCTGAGCCCGGAGCAGAAAGGGGTGATGGGGATCAGCGAGAACCTGCTGCGGTTGTCGGTAGGTATCGAGGATTACCGTGACCTGGTCGAGGACCTGGATGGGGCGTTGAAAGCGCTGGTTGCTGTGTGAGGGCTGCAGGCCCTTTCGCGGGTAAACCCGCTCCTACGACGGTCTGCGCATTGGCGTAGGAGCGGGTTTACCCGCGAATACGG
>NZ_JBICKE010000046.1:0-8969 GCF_043103865.1 Pseudomonas sp. yb_5 | reverse complement strand
GAAGACGCCGGCACAGGCAAACACTGTCTGCGCCCGGAAAAGTGTTTATCATAGGCATCTCTTTGCCTGGCTTGCACGAACACCATGACCGAGAACGACTACACCTTCGCCTGGGGCCTTTACGCAGTGGCCGCCTTAGGGTGCCTGCTGGTGGGCTTCAAGCTCACCGGCTGGATGTGGCGCTGGCTGCGCGAACCGCTACGGGTGGTGCTGGCGGTGCTGCTGCTGACCCCGACCATCGTCGACCCGGTCAAGGACAGTTTCGCCCCTGCAATCGCCATCACCGCACTGGATGTTGCCTTCAAGGTCGGCAATAACGCCTGGCGCGCTGTGTCGGACTTCGCCATGTACGGCATGATCGCCTTTGCCCTGTACTTCCTCTTCGTGCTGCTTCGCTGGCCGCTGGAAAAACGCGCGCGCACGCGCCGTGAACAGACCGAGGCTGCCGCCAGGCGTCAGCTGGCCGAGGATGATCAGCTCGGCGCCCAGGCGCCGCTGGCTGCCGAGCGCAGCGACCGGTACCGTGACGACTTGCCGCCAGCCGCAGCGCGTGGCGCAGGCCGGGTCGAGCCTCGTCTGTAAACGGAGACACGCCTGTGTGCGAACTGCTGGGCATGAGTGCCAATGTCCCTACCGACATCGTTTTCAGCTTCACCGGCCTGATGCAGCGGGGCGGGCGTACCGGCCCGCACCGTGACGGCTGGGGTATAGGCTTTTACGAAGGTCGTGGTCTGCGCCTGTTCCAGGACCCGGCGGCGAGCAGCGAGTCGGAAGTGGCCAACCTCGTGCAGCGCTACCCGATCAAAAGCGAAGTGGTGATCGGTCATATCCGTCAGGCCAACGTCGGCAGGGTGTGCCTGTCCAATACCCACCCGTTCGTGCGGGAAATGTGGGGCCGCAACTGGTGCTTCGCGCACAACGGCCAACTGGGTGACTTCAAGGGCCTGGCCAGTTTCTACCGGCCAGTGGGCGACACCGACAGCGAAGCGGCCTTCTGCGACCTGCTCAACCGCATCCGCAGCGCCTTCCCCGAACCGGTGCCGGTGGAACAGCTACTGCCAGTGCTGGTCGAAGCCTGTGCCGGCTACCGTGGTCAGGGCGTATTCAACTGCATGCTCAGCGATGGCGACTGGCTGTTCTGTTTTTGCTCGACCAAGCTGGTGCACATTACCCGCCGAGCGCCATTTGGTGCCGCACGGTTGAAGGATGTCGACCTGATCGTCGATTTTCATACCGAAACCACCCCCAACGACGTGGTCACGGTGATTGCCACCGAGGCCTTGACCGAGAACGAGACCTGGCACCGCTACGCGCCGGGTCAGTGGGCCCTGTGGCGGCACGGCGAGTGCGTGGCGCACGGCCAGAGCTAAGGACGCTGCATGTTCAGAAGTTACCTGCGATTGCTGTTGTTCACCTTCGGCCTGCTGGCCGGTATCCAGGTCCCTGGGCTGGTCAAGGACTATAGCCAGCGGGTCGAGGCGCACCTGTTCGAATCGCGCGAGGCGCTCGATGGGTTCCGGCAAACGGCCGAGCGCTTTTTCAAGGGCGACTTGCAGGCGCTGCTGCAGCACTACCGCAGCAGCGACGATCCGGTGTTCAACAGTGACGCCAACAGCATCGAAAGCCTGATGATCCGCAACGAACTGCTGGAAAACGAATGGCAGGTGCTGCAAGGGTCATGGGCCGAGCGTACCTGGCATGTGCTGGTGCAGGCCGACCCGCAGTTGCGCGAAGAAACCCTCAATGGCTACAGCTACCAGATTCTGCTGGTGCCCGAGGCGATTGGCTGGGGTGTGGGTGCCGGTTTTGTGCTGGCCTTTGTGGTCGAAAGCCTGTTGCTGGGGATTGGCTGGCTGATCCTGGGCGGGCGGCGCAGGGTGGTGAAAGAGAGCTGGCGCTAAGTTCTGCTGTGCCTGTACCGGCCCTTTCGCGGGCTTGGCCGCTCCCACAGGTACAACCTGGCCCGCCAGGCCTGTGATGATCCTGTGGGAGCGGGCAAGCCCGCGAAAGGGCCGGTACAGGCGGAGACCGTCGTTCAGACCAGCACGATTCGCTGCCCACCCACATCCCGCGCATACCGCTCCAGCACCTGCCGGCAAACCCCAACCACCTCATCTACCAACACCACCCCGGTCTGCCACGCCACCACCAGCTCCAGGCTCGGCGGCGGCTGCAACCCTTCCAGCAGCACCAGCTCGCCCCGGCCCAACTCGGCATCCACCAGCGCCGGCGGTAGCGCGCCAATGCCAAAACCGTCGCGCAACAGCCGGGTAATCGCCGCCACCGAATTCACGCAATTCAACCGCGGCGCCTCTGCCCCCGCAGTCTGCAGCAAGCTCAGCACCTCCTGGTGCGGCCGTGAATTCTTCGAGAAGGTGATGATGCGCTCGCGCCCAAGTTCGGCCAGCGACGCATAGTCCCTGTGCTGGTGGGCGCCTGCGGCCACCACCCAGCCCATTGGGTAGCGCGCCAGGTCGAGGCTGCGGATCGATTGCTCGCGCAGCAAGTCGGTCTGCAAGATCACGTCAAGAAAACCCTTCTGCAACTGCTCGCGCAAGTTCAGCGCGGTGTCGGCCACCAGTTCGATTTCCACCTGCGGGTAGCGCTCGCTCAACTCCGCCACCAGTGCGCTCATCCAGGTGTGGATCACAGTGTCCATCACCCCGATGCGAATGCGTCCGACCTTGGCCCGGTCGCTGTCCAGCGACTGCTTCATGGCCTTGGCGGTTTCCAGCATGCGTTCGGCGTATTCCAGCACCTTGCCGCCCTCCGGGGTCAGGCTGACCCCGCGAGAGTCGCGTAGCAGCAGCTTCACGCCCAGGTCAGCCTCCAGTGCGGCAATACGGCTGGATACCGAGGCCTGGGTGGTGAACAGCTTTTCTGCCGTCAAGCGGAAGCTCTTGAGCCGGGCGACCCAGACGAAGGTTTCGAGGAAGCGAAGGTTCATGATCAGTTTTTCTTGTTCCAGACCGGCGGTTTTTTTCGTTGGACGCAGGCGAGGCGGCCTCTGAACAATGGCGCCCAGGCCGCGACGCTTTATGTCGCCCATAAAACAATACCAACAAGCCGAGGCATCCATGAACCCCACCGGCGCGCAGCAGCAGGTCAGTTCCTTCCCTTCGTCCGGGCCTTTCGCCTGGTACCGCGACATCGACAAACAGCAACGACGTACCTTCTGGAGCTGCAAGATCGGCTATGGCCTGGACGGCATGGACACGCAGATGCTCAGCTTCGTCATCCCTACGCTGATCATGCTGTGGGGGCTCACCACCACCGAAGCCGGCTTGATCCACACCAGCACGCTGATCGCCTCCGCTGCAGGAGGCTGGGTGGCCGGTATTCTCTCCGACCGCATCGGCCGGGTGCGTACCCTGCAACTGACGGTATTGTGGTTCGCCTTCTTCACTTTCCTGTGTGGCTTCGCTCAGAACTACGAGCAACTGCTGATTGCCCGAACCCTGATGGGCTTTGGCTTCGGTGGCGAGTGGACCGCCGGTGCGGTGTTGATCGGCGAGGTGATCCGCGCCCAGGACCGCGGCAAGGCGGTGGGCATGGTGCAGTCCGGCTGGGCAATCGGCTGGGGCCTCACAGCCATCCTCTATGCGCTGCTGTTCTCTTGGCTGCCGGCAGAGCAGGCCTGGCGTGCGTTGTTCCTGCTGGGGCTGGTACCGGCAATCTTCGTGATCTTCGTTCGCCGCCTGGTCAAGGACCCTGAGGTATATCGCAAGGCCAAGGCAGTGGAAAACGCCGAGGCACCTTCGCGCTTCTACGAAATCTTCGCCCCGGGCATGCTCTGGACCACCGTGCGGGCATCCCTGCTGACCACCGGCGCGCTCGGCGGTTACTACGCCATCACCTCGTGGCTGCCAACCTTCCTGAAGAACGAACGCGGCCTGAGTGTGCTGGGCACGGGTGGCTATCTGGCCATGGTGATCGTCGGCTCGTACGTGGGCTATGTGGTCAGCGCTTATCTGTCCGACCTGCTGGGGCGCAAGAAGAACTTCATCCTGTTCGCCGTGGGCTCTTTCGTCATTGTGCTGTTGTACACGCAGATGCCGGTCAGCGATGGTGTGATGCTGTGGCTGGGCCTCCCGTTGGGCTTCTTCGCCTCGGGTATCTTCAGCGGCATGGGGGCATTTCTGACCGAACTGTTCCCCACGCGCATTCGGGGTTCGGGGCAAGGCTTCTGCTACAACATCGGCAAGGTCATCGCCGCGCTGTTCCCGTTGATGATCGGCATGCTCGGCCAGAATGTTCCGCTGGGCCTGGGTATCGGTGTGTTCTCTGCTGTGTCCTACGGCATTGTGATCTTGGCGGCGCTGAGCCTGCCAGAAACCCGCGGCAAACACCTGCAGGCGCGGTAAGGTAGGTATATGCACAACGACAAGGGAGACCGCGTGGTGGAACGCCTGCTACTCAATTGCGACATGGGCGAGAGTTTCGGCAGCTGGCGCATGGGCCTGGATGCCGAAGTCATGCCTTACATCGATTGCGCCAACATCGCCTGCGGTTACCATGCCGGTGACCCCGGTATCATGCGTCGCACCGTGGCGTTGGCGTTGGAGCACGGGGTGACTATCGGCGCTCATCCGGCCTACCCGGACCTGGTCGGCTTTGGCCGCCGTTCCATGGCCTGCAGCCCGGAAGAAATCCGCGACCTGCTGCATTACCAGATCGGTGCGCTGGATGGCATCTGCAAAGTGCTGGGTGGCCGTGTGGCCTATGTGAAGCCCCATGGGGCGCTGTACAACGACATGATGGCCGACCCGTTCAAGCTGCGTACCGTACTGGAGGCCGTAGCGGCCTATGACAGCCACCTGCCGTTGATGCTGATGGCCACCGCCGACAACCGAGCCGCCCAGGCACTGGGTGATGAAATGGGCGTGCAGCTGTGGTTCGAGGCGTTCGCAGACCGCGCATACACCGCCAGCGGCCATCTGCTGTCGCGGCGCCTGCCGGGCGCGGTGCATCACGACCCGGCGCGGGTGGTGGAGCAGGCTGTGCGTCTGGCCCGAGGCGAAACGCTGGTGGCTGACGATGGCAGTGCCTTGCAGCTCGCCGCCCGCACCCTCTGCGTGCATGGCGACAACGAGAGTTCGGTGGCGGCGGTGCGGCAGATTCGCCAGGCCCTCGATGGGCTGGAGGCGTGATGAAGCCCCGAATCGAAGTGGTCGCCATCGACAGCCTGATGGTACGCCTGTTCGACCGTATCGATGAGGCCAACATGCCATGGATGCTCGCCGCCAGCCGGCGCTTGAGCGCGGCGTTCGGCGAGCACCTGCTGGACCTGGTGCCGTCCTACACCACGCTGATGGTGCAGTCGGCCCTGCCGCCGGGCGAGGCGAGGGCGCGAATCGCTCAGGCGCTGGACGGCTTGCAGCCTGACACCGGCAATGGCGGCCGCCGACACGAGATCCCGGTGTGGTACGACGCCAGTGTCGGCCCTGAGCTGCCTGTGCTGGCGGCCCGCAGCGGCTTGAGTGAAGCCGAGATTGTTCGCTTGCACTGCGAACGTGATTACCCGGTGTTTGCCCTGGGCTTCGCACCCGGTTTCGGCTTCATGGGCCTGGTCGACGAGCGCCTGGCCAGCCCTCGTCTGAGTACCCCGCGCAAGCGCGTGGCGGCGGGCAGCGTGGGCATTGCCGAACGCCAGACGGCAGCGTATCCGGCAGTATCGCCGGGTGGCTGGAACCTGATTGGGCGCACCCCGGTGCGTTTGTTCGACCGTGAGCGTGAGGGTTACAGCCTCTTGCAACCCGGTGACCGGGTGCGCTTCGTGCCGGTTTCGCGCAGTGAGTTCCTGACCATGGGTGGTGATGTGGAGGCGCAGGGATGAAGCTGTTGAGGATCGAGGCCAGTACGCCGTTGTGCCAGTTACAGGATGCCGGGCGCTTTGGCGTGCGTCATTTGGGCGTGACCCAGGGCGGGGCGCTGGACTGGGTGGCGATGCACTGGGCCAACTGGCTGCTGGGCAACCCGTTGGGGGCGCCGGTGGTCGAGGTGGCGCTGGGTGGTTTTTGCGTAGTGGCCGAACAGGATTGCGTGCTGGCCCTGGCCGGTGCCGACCTGGATGCGTGTGTCGATGGTCAGCCCCTGGTGCCATGGCGCAGTTTTGCCCTGGCCAAGGGGCAGCGCTTGACCCTGAAGCAGCCAAAACGGGGTGTGCGGGCGTATCTGGCGGCACCGGGAGGGTTTCAGGGCAAGGATGTGCTGGGCAGTTGTGCCACCGTGGTGCGTGAAGCCTTGGGTGGCATCGATGGTCAGGGTGCTGCGCTGGCTAAACACCAGGCATTGGCTTTTACCGGTAGCAATGCACCCCTGCGCGAAGTGCCGCAAGCGTTGTGCCCGCAGTTTGCCAAAAAGCCGGTGCTCGATCTGGTGATAGGCGCACAGATCGGCGAATTCAGCGGTACCAGCCTGTTCGAGGCATTCAACCGGGAGTGGACACTGGATAGCCGGGCTGACCGCATGGGCATCCGGTTGTTGGGCCCGCAGCTGGTCTACCAAGGGGCGCCGATGATCTCCGAAGGGATCCCGCTGGGGGCGGTGCAGGTGCCGCCGGATGGCCAGCCGATCGTGTTGCTCAATGACCGGCAGACCATTGGTGGGTACCCGCGGCTGGGCGCGCTGACGCCGCTGGCGCTGGCGCAACTGGCGCAGTGCATGCCGGGGGCGGTGGTGCGGTTCAGGGCGGTGGTGCAGGACGAGGCCTGGCGTGAGCAGCAGATTTACCTGGGGCGTTGGTCGTAAGGCTGCTGGCCCTTTCGCGGGCTTGCCCGCTCCCACAGGGATAGCACTGCATTTGAGGGTTGTGAATGTGGGGGGCCTGTGGGAGCGGGCGAGCCCGCGAAAGGGCCGGTACAGGCAACCTCACTTGGACAGGTAGCGCATCCCTTCCTCCAACCCTTGCAGGGTCAGCGGATACATCTTGTCCTCGATCAGGTCCCGCACCAGATGGGTCGACGCGGTGTATTCCCAGGCCTGCTTGGGGTAAGGGTTGATCCAGATGATTTTCTTGAATTTTTCCATGAAGCGCTGGATCCACACATACCCGGCTTCTTCGTTCCAGTGCTCCACGCTGCCACCCGGCTGGGTGATCTCGTAGGGCGCCATGGCCGCGTCACCGACGAACACCACCTTGTAGTCATCGCCATACTTGTGCAGCAGGTCGAAGGTGGAAAAACGTTCGGACGTGCGGCGCAGGTTGTTCTTCCACACCGACTCATAAACGCAATTGTGGAAGTAGTAATACTCCAGGTGCTTGAACTCGGTCTTGCAGGCCGAGAACAGCTCTTCGCAGACTTTGACGTGCGCATCCATCGAACCGCCAATGTCGAACAGCAACAGCAGCTTCACGGTGTTGCGCCGTTCAGGGCGCATCTGGATGTTCAGCAACCCGGCATCCCGCGCGGTGTGGTCGATGGTGCCGTCGATGTCGAGCTCTTCGGCGGCGCCTTCGCGGGCGAACTTGCGTAGCCGACGCAGGGCCAGCTTGATGTTGCGGGTGCCCAGCTCGACCTGGTCATCGAGGTTCTTGTACTCGCGTTGGTCCCAGACCTTTACCGCCTTGCCCTGACGCTTGCCGGCGTCACCGACGCGGATGCCCTCGGGATTGAAGCCGCCCGAGCCGAATGGGCTGGTACCGCCGGTACCAATCCACTTGTTGCCGCCAGCGTGGCGCTCCTTTTGCTCTTCGAGGCGTTTCTTGAATGCCTCGATAAGCTTGTCCAGGCCGCCCAGCGACTGGATCTGCGCGCGCTCTTCGTCAGTCAGCGAGCGCTCGAACTCTTTGCGCAGCCAGTCTTCAGGAATCAGCGCCTCGATGTGCCGGTCGAGGTTTTCCAGGCCCTTGAAATAGGCGGCGAAGGCACGGTCGAACTTGTCGAAGTGGCGTTCGTCCTTCACCAGGATGGCGCGGGCGAGGTAGTAGAACTCGTCCATGTCGGCAAACACCACGCGCTTTTGCAAGGCCTGGTGCAGGTCGAGCAGCTCACGCACCGAAACCGGCACCTTGGCCGCACGCATCTCATTGAACAGATTGAGCAGCATGGCCCTGCTCCTGTCAGCGGTTGCCGCGCCCGCTCATGAAGGCCAGGCGCTCGAGCAGTTGTACATCCTGCTCGTTTTTCACCAGCGCACCGGCCAGCGGTGGGATGGCCTTGGTCGGGTCGCGTTCGCGCAGCACCGCTTCACCGATGTTGTCGGCCATCAGCAGCTTGAGCCAGTCGACCAGCTCGGAGGTGGACGGCTTTTTCTTCAGGCCCGGCACCTTGCGCACATCGAAGAACACATCCAGCGCCTCGCTGACCAGCGACTGGCTGATGTTCGGGTAGTGCACGTCGACAATCTGCTGCAGGGTAGTGCGGTCGGGGAAGGCGATGTAGTGGAAGAAGCAGCGGCGCAGGAAGGCATCCGGCAGCTCTTTTTCGTTGTTCGAGGTAATGATGATGATCGGACGCTGTCTGGCCTTGATGGTCTCGTCGATTTCATAGACGTAGAACTCCATCTTGTCGAGTTCTTGCAGCAGGTCGTTGGGGAATTCGATATCGGCCTTGTCGATTTCGTCGATCAGCAGGATGACCCGCTCGTCGGCCTCGAAGGCCTCCCAGAGTTTGCCCTTTTTCAGGTAGTTGCGCACATCGTGCACCTTGTCCACGCCCAGCTGCGAATCACGCAGGCGGCTGACTGCGTCGTACTCGTACAGCCCCTGGTGGGCCTTGGTGGTGGACTTGATGTGCCAGGTGATCAGGCGCGCACCGAACGAGGCTGCCAGCTGCTCGGCGAGCATGGTTTTGCCGGTGCCTGGTTCGCCCTTGACCAACAGCGGGCGTTCGAGGGTAATGGCCGCGTTTACCGCCAGTTTCAGGTCGTCTGTGGCGACGTAGTCGCGGGTGCCTTCGAACTTCATGGGGGGGTGTCCTCTATTCAGGGCTTTGCGGGCCTCCTCGCGGGTAAACCCGCTCCTACGG
>NZ_JBICKE010000045.1:0-8714 GCF_043103865.1 Pseudomonas sp. yb_5 | reverse complement strand
ACGGGTGGAAATTGGCCAGCAGGCCTGGCCCTTTCGCGGGTAAACCCGTTCCTACGACGGCCTGCGCCCAACCACCGACCTGTGTCCACCACCAATCCGGCGTAGGAGCGGGTTTACCCGCGAATACGGTAGCGGCGGCAACCGTGAACAGCGGGTGGAGATTGGCCAACAGGGCCGGCCCTTTCGCGGGTAAACCCGCGCCTACGGGCGACCGCGCAGGCGTTTCGAAGTTTGAGCAAGGCAGTTGTCCCTACGCGAGTTGATCAGCCCGGGATTTTCAGGCCACGCTGCACGGCTGGCCGTTCGAGGAAATTCGCCAGCACGCGCTGCACTTCCTTGAACTGGTCGAAGCCCACCAGGTCACGGGCGTTGTAGCGCTCCACCAGGTTACGCACCCAAGGGAAGATGGCGATGTCGGCGATGCTGTATTCCTCAGCCATCCACTGCCGACCTTCTAAATGCCGATCCAGCACGCCCAGCAGCCGCTTGGACTCGTTGACATAGCGGTCACGCGGGCGCTTGTCTTCATATTCCTTGCCAGCAAAGAAATGGAAGAACCCGACCTGGCCGAACATCGGCCCGATGCCGCCCATCTGGAACATCAGCCACTGCAGGGTCTGATAGCGCTGGGCGGGGTCCTGGCTGAGCAGCTGGCCGCTCTTCTCTGCCAGGTACTGCAGGATCGCCCCCGATTCGAACAGCGGCAGCGGCTGACCGCCCGGCCCGTTCGGGTCGAGGATGGCAGGGATCTTGTTGTTCGCGCTGAGCGAGATGAATTCGGGGCTCAATTGGTCATCATTGTCGAAGCTGACCCTGTGCACCTCGTAAGCCAAGCCAATCTCTTCGAGCATGATCGACACTTTCACCCCGTTGGGCGTCGGCAGCGAGTACAACTGCAGGCGTTCGGGATGTTTGGCGGGCCATTTGCGAGTAATGGGGAAAGCACTGAGATCGGTCATGATCAACCTTGCCAAGGGAATGAACCTGTCACTCTAGAGACATCCCCAGCCGCTGACCATCACCGACCACTCATCAGCGTTGGCAGCTCAGGCCTGGCCGTGGGCCTTGAGCTTGAGCTTTTCGGTATCGACGCGGACAAACACGGAGTCGGCAGTCACAGTCAGTACATCCTCTGCCCAGACTTCGCAGATGACCCGGCTCTTGCGCCCCACTTCACCTTCGACACGCGCCTTGAGCAACAGCTCGACGCCCATCGGCGTAGGTTTCAGGTAGGTCAGGTTGAGCGTGCCGGTAACGCAGTCGATACGCGGCAGGCTGCCCGGCTCGCGGCCTTCGTTACGGTAGTGGTAGGCCATCGCCGTCCAGTTGGAGTGGCAGTCGACCAGCATCGCCAGCAGGCCACCGTAAACCAGGCCAGGCCAGCCGATGAAGGTGCTGTCGGGCGAGTGTCGGCACACCAGATGAACACCGTCGGCGTCCCAGTGGCTTTGCAGGTGCAGGCCGCTGGGGTGGGAACAGCCGCAGCCGTAGCAGGTACCCTCAGGCGCCGCGAGGGCTTGAAGGGAAAGTGTGTGATCAGTCATACGCTTCCTGTGCTTGTTGGAATGGGGGCGCGCAACGCCCCCATTAAAGCAGAAACATCAGGCCGTTTGGGCAACCATCCTGGCACGCCGCTGGGTCAGCGAAACCAGCAGGATGAACGCGGTCACCCCGGCAGTCATCAGCGTCTCATAGCGGTAGGCATCGCTGAACAGCATGTAGCCCAGCACCATGACGATGGTGCCGATCACCAGCCAGGTCAGCCATGGGAACAGCCACATCTTCAGCTCCAGCGGGCGCCCTTCACGCTCGGCACGGGCACGCATGCGCAGCTGCGACACGGCAATGACCAGGTACACCAGCAAGGCGATGGCGCCAGTGGTCGACAGCAGGAAGCCAAACACCTTGCCCGGGAACACGTAGTTGACGAAGCAGCCTGCAAAACCTGCCAGGGTGGAGAAGATCACCGCTACGGTCGGCACGCCGGAACCGGAGATGCGCTTGGTCACGCTAAGCGCCTGACCACGAGCGCCAAGCGAATAGAGCATGCGCGACGCGGTGTAGAGCCCCGAGTTCATGCAACTTGTCACTGCCACCAGCACCACCAGGTCAACCAGCAGCTTGGCGCCCGGCACGTTCAGCACTTCCAGTACACGCTGGAACGACCCTACCGCTTTCAGCTCGGGGTCGTTCCAGGCCACCAGCGACACCACCAGGAAGATCGACGCCAGATAGAAGATGGCGATGCGGTACACCACCAGGTTGGTGGCGCGGCGAATCTTGTCTTTCGGGTTGGCGGTCTCGTCAGCCGCGATGGTGACAATTTCGGCACCGAAGAACGAGAAAATGGTGATCAGCACGCCCCCAAGCACCGTCCCGAAGCCATTGGGCATGAAACCACCGCTGTCCCACAGCCGGCTGACCCCGGACACCTCCGCCAGCGGCCAGAAGCCGAACACAGCCAAGGTGCAGACCCCGATGAAGCCAATGATTGCGACCACCTTGACCAGCGCGAACCAGTACTCGAAGGCACCGAAGTTCTTCACGCTGACCAGGTTGGTGCAGGACAGCACCAGCATGATCAGGAAAGCGAACAGCCAGGAGGGCACCCCAGGGAAGTAGGCATGCAGGATGTCAGCACCGGCGATGGCCTCCACCGGAATGATCAACACCCAGAACCACCAGTACAACCAGCCGATGGTAAAGCCCGCCCAAGGGCCAATGGCTTCCGTGGCGTAGGTGGAAAATGAGCCGCTGTTGGGGTTTGCGATGGCCATTTCACCCAGCATGCGCATCACCAGCAAGACCAGCAGGCCAGTCATGGCGTAGGAGATGAGGATGGCCGGGCCGGCGGTGGCAATGGCGTTGGAGGACCCGATGAACAACCCGGCGCCGATGATGCCGGCAATGGAGATCATGGAAACCTGACGGGAAGTCAGGCCGTGCTGCAGTGAGCGCTGTTTCTTGTTGTCTTGCGAAGCCATGAAGAACCCTCGAATGGGTCGGCCGCAGCAAAGCGGCTGAAGGTCTGAGCAGAATTCTTATAAATTTCTGATGTGTGTTGTTGTTGTTTTTTGCAGATGACCGAAGCGGGTATTGACCTCCTCTTCGCATGACCGGTTGTAATCGTTGATCCAGGTCAGTATTAATCTATAGGCCGGGGTCAACAAACGACCTTTTCGAACCACATAATTCCTTTATGGAATGAACTCCTTCCTTTTTTGCTCGGTATTCGCCCGTCATGTCCAAACGCCTGATGCCTTCGACCACCGCCCTTCAGTGCTTCGAAGCGGCCGCCCGCCACCTCAGCTTCACCCGCGCGGCCCAGGAACTGCACCTGACCCAGAGCGCCGTCAGCAAGCAGGTCGCGCAGCTTGAGGACATGCTCTCGCACTCGCTGTTCCAGCGCATTCGCCGGCGCCTGCACCTGACCCCGGCCGGCGCGCTGTACCTCACCGAAGTGAACAAGATCCTCACCCAGATCGACATATCCAGCCGCTACATCCTCAGCTACGGCGACGAAACCGAAGTGCTGCGCATCGCCACCCAGCCGACCTTCGGCGCCCGCTGGCTGGTGCCCAGGCTCAAGGGTTTTGGTGACCGCTACCCACGGATTCACCTGGATGTGCGTAACGAGCTGGAGCCATTCGACCTGGTACAGGCCAAGGCTGACGTCGCCTTTTTCTTCGGCCAGGGCACCTGGCCCGGGGCGACCTGCATCGAGTTGTTCAGCGAAGAAGTGGTGCCCGTGTGCAGCCCGCAACTGCTGGCCAGCCACCGTTTCGACAGCGCCCAGGCGCTGACTGAGCACCGGCTGTTGCAATGCGTGTCGCGGCCGGAGGCCTGGCACGAGTGGTTCCTGGGGCTTGGGCTGCATAGCCAGAACAGCTACCACGGGCCGCGCTTCGACACGTTCTACCTGTGCATCCGCGCCGCCATTTCCGGCTGCGGCATAGCCCTGATTCCCCGCTATCTGGTGGCCGAAGAGCTGAGCGAAGGCAAGCTGGTGGTGGCCTGGGACCACCCTGTGGCAAGCAACGGGAGGCACTTCATTGCGCATGCCGAGCATGCGGCCGAAGTGCCCAAGATCAGAGCCTTTGTGCAGTGGATCCGGGAACGGGTGGCTGAAGGGGATTGATTTGACCTGCCCCGGCCTCTGGTAGGAGCGGGCTTGCCCGCGAAGAGGCCGGCACAGCCAACCCAAAAAACCGGCCAGATCACGAATCCATGGAATGACCGCAATCGAATAATTCGTTTGCGGAATAACCTGCCGACACGCTTGGATAATAAGAAACTCGAACAAGGTCCGCGTGCCCCATGAACCAGGAAAGTATCAGCCAATCCATTGCCATCGTTCACCCGATCACACTTTCCCATGGCCGTAATGCCGAAGTCTGGGACACTGACGGCAAACGTTACATCGACTTCGTCGGCGGTATCGGCGTGCTCAACCTGGGCCATTGCAACCCCGCTGTAGTCGAGGCCATCCAGGCTCAGGCCACCCGCCTGACCCACTATGCCTTCAACGCGGCCCCTCACGGCCCGTATCTGGCACTGATGGAGCAACTGAGCCAGTTCGTCCCGCTCAGCTACCCACTGGCCGGCATGCTCACCAACAGCGGCGCGGAAGCGGCGGAAAACGCCCTGAAAGTGGCCCGTGGCGCCACCGGCAAACGTGCCATCATCGCTTTCGACGGCGGTTTCCATGGACGCACCCTGGCCACCCTGAACCTCAATGGCAAGGTCGCCCCCTACAAGCAGCGGGTCGGCGAGCTGCCCGGGCCGGTGTACCACCTGCCCTACCCCAGCGAGGATACCGGGGTTACCTGCGAGCAGGCGCTCAAGGCCATGGACCGTCTGTTCAGCGTCGAGCTGGCGGTGGAGGACGTCGCAGCGTTCATCTTCGAACCGGTACAGGGCGAAGGCGGCTTCCTTGCCCTGGACCCGGCCTTCGCCCAGGCCCTGCGCCGCTTCTGCGACGAGCGCGGCATCCTGATCATCATCGACGAGATCCAGTCGGGCTTCGGCCGTACCGGCCAGCGCTTCGCGTTTCCGCGCCTGGGCATCGAACCCGACCTGCTGTTGCTGGCCAAGAGCATTGCTGGCGGTATGCCGCTGGGTGCAGTGGTCGGGCGCAAGGAATTGATGGCGGCGCTGCCCAAGGGCGGCCTGGGTGGCACCTATTCAGGCAACCCGATTGCCTGTGCGGCGGCCCTGGCCAGCCTGGCGCAGATGACCGACGAAAACGTTGCAACCTGGGGCGAACGGCAGGAACAGGCCATCGTCAGCCGCTATGAGCGCTGGAAGACTTCGGGCCTGAGCCCGTACATCGGCCGCCTGACCGGCGTGGGCGCCATGCGAGGGATCGAGTTCGCCAATGCCGATGGCAGCCCGGCACCGGCACAACTGGCCAAGGTGATGGAGGCCGCCCGAGCCAAGGGCCTGCTGCTGATGCCCAGCGGCAAGGCGCGGCACATCATTCGCCTGCTGGCTCCGTTGACCATCGAGGCCGAGGTGCTCGAGGAAGGGCTGGATATCCTCGAGCAGTGCCTGGCAGAACTGAACTGAGGCTTACAGGCCGAGTTCTTCCGGGGTAAGCATGTCGGACTCGAAGGCGATCCAGCCGCCTTCCAGTTCGGCATGGCCGTTGACGATCGGGCCGTAATAGGTCAGGCCATTCTCCAGGGTTACGCAAATGTGCGTGGCCGGTTTCTCAGGGGCCGCGAGCGTACCGACGAAATGCACCTTCTTCAGGGTTTCGGTCACCGCTTCCAGGCCCACGCGCATCTTGGGGTTTTCCGAGGCTTCGGTATCTCCGCCACGGTCTTCGGCGCTGATGGTCACGGTGGCGATGTACGGGTACTTGGTGCTCAAGCGGGGTTACCTCGGTGGGTGTATAGGCGTATGGGCGCGTAGAGTACGGCAGGCAGTCTCTGTTGTCTCTACTGGCCTGTTCGCGGGAACGCCCGCTCCCGCAGCGATCGCATGTTGCTCAGGGTATGCAGGGCACCTGCAACAGGTGATCTGAATGCCCCGATCTGTTAGGGTGCCCGCCGATGCACGCCACACCACACGAGGATCCCGAGTGAGCGCCGAAGAACCCCTGATCGCCGACCTGTTCGAAGTCGACAAACGCCTGTCCCTCAAGCCCGTCGTGGACTTCAACAGCTACCTGCGCAACGCCTTCGGCGAGGGCCCATGCCGTTGCCACCGCTGCGTAGAAGGTGCCGACCAAAGCACCTACAGCCACGCGCACAACTTCACCTTCGAAGGCCGCCAGTGGCACCGCCGGTTCGCCAGCACCGCCGGCAGCGACGTCGCCCAGGTGTTGAAAAAAGCCTGGCTGTCTTACACCAAGGCTGATCTCACCCTGATCGGTGCGCTGGACCTGACCGCCCTCAAGACCTTTACCGAGGCCGCCCTGCACGCGCGCCTGCTGGCCTTGCTGCCGGCCAGCGGCCTGGCCCGCGAAGTGGATGGCCAGTGGATGCTGCAAGCCCTGGCCGACTGACAGCCCGGCGGCAGGGCAGGATTCCACCGGTCTGCTAACTTGGTGGAATCCGCCCACCCACAGGTAGTCTGCCATGGCCCGCACAACGCCCATTGAGCTGTACCGCAATATCGGCATCGTCGCCCACGTGGATGCCGGCAAGACCACGACCACCGAGCGAATCCTGTTCTACACCGGGGTCAACCACAAGATGGGCGAAGTGCACGATGGCGCGGCGACCATGGACTGGATGGCCCAGGAGCAGGAACGCGGCATCACCATCACTTCGGCGGCGACCACGGCGTTCTGGCAAGGCTCGACCAAGCAGTTCGCCCACAAGTACCGTTTCAACATCATCGACACCCCAGGCCACGTCGATTTCACCATCGAGGTGGAGCGCTCATTGCGCGTGCTCGATGGCGCGGTCGTGGTATTCAGCGGCGCTGACGGCGTCGAGCCGCAGTCCGAGACCGTCTGGCGCCAGGCCAACAAGTATCACGTGCCACGCCTGGCCTACATCAACAAGATGGACCGCCAGGGTGCCGACTTCCTGCGCGTGGTCAAGCAGATCGATCAACGCCTGGGGCACCACCCGGTGCCCATCCAGCTGGCCATCGGTAGCGAAGAGCACTTCATTGGCCAGATCGATCTGGTGAAGATGAAGGCCATCTACTGGAACGATGCCGATCAGGGCACCAGTTACCGCGAAGAAGATATTCCAGCCGATCTGCAGGAGCTTGCCGACAAATGGCGCGCGCACATGATCGAAGCTGCGGCCGAGGCCAATGACGAGCTGACCATGAAGTTTCTCGATGGCGAGGAGCTGAGCATCGAAGAGATCAAGGCCGGGTTGCGCCAGCGCACCATTGCCAACGAAATCGTGCCCACCATCCTCGGCTCATCGTTCAAGAACAAGGGCGTGCCGCTGATGCTCGACGCTGTGATCGACTACCTGCCCGCCCCGTCGGAAATTCCGGCAATCAAGGGCACCGACCCCGACGACGAAGAAAAGCACCTGGAACGCCACGCCGACGACAATGAACCGTTCTCGGCACTGGCCTTCAAGATCGCCACCGACCCGTTCGTCGGCACCCTCACCTTCGCCCGGGTGTATTCCGGTGTGCTCAGCTCCGGCAACGCGGTGCTCAACTCCGTCAAGGGCAAAAAAGAGCGCATTGGCCGCATGGTGCAAATGCACGCCAACCAACGCGCTGAAATCAAGGACGTGTGCGCCGGCGATATCGCCGCACTGATCGGCATGAAGGACGTGACCACCGGCGATACCCTGTGCGACATGGACAAGCCGATCATTCTCGAACGCATGGACTTCCCCGACCCGGTGATTTCCGTAGCAGTGGAGCCAAAAACCAAAGCCGACCAGGAAAAAATGGGGATCGCGCTGGGCAAGCTGGCCCAGGAAGACCCCTCATTCCGCGTGCGTACCGATGAAGAGACCGGCCAGACCATCATCTCGGGCATGGGCGAGCTGCACCTGGACATCATCGTCGACCGCATGCGCCGCGAGTTCAACGTCGAGGCCAACATCGGCAAGCCACAGGTGGCCTACCGCGAGAAGATCCGCAACACCTGCGAGATCGAGGGCCGCTTTGTTCGCCAATCCGGCGGCCGCGGCCAGTATGGCCATTGCTGGATCCGTTTCGCCCCCGGTGATGAAGGCAAAGAAGGCCTGGAGTTCATCAACGAGATTGTCGGCGGCGTGGTACCGCGCGAGTACATCCCGGCCATCCAGAAGGGTATCGAGGAGCAAATGAAGAACGGCGTGCTTGCCGGCTACCCACTGATCAACCTCAAGGCCGCCGTGTTCGACGGCTCGTACCACGATGTCGACTCCAACGAGATGGCCTACAAGATCGCCGCGTCGATGGCCACCAAGCAGTTGTCGCAGAAAGGTGGCGCAGTGTTGCTGGAGCCGGTGATGAAGGTTGAGGTGGTGACGCCGGAGGAGTACCAGGGCGACATCCTCGGCGACTTGAGCCGACGTCGCGGCATGATCCAGGACGGTGATGAAACGCCGGCTGGCAAGGTGATCCGTGCCGAAGTTCCGCTGGGCGAAATGTTCGGCTACGCCACCTCGATGCGCTCGATGACCCAGGGCCGGGCAAGCTTCTCGATGGAGTTCACCCGCTATGCCGAGGCGCCGGCGAGCATTGCCGACGGCATCGTCAAGAAGAGCCGCGGAGAGTAAGCAGCTCTCCTGTGCCGG
>NZ_JBICKE010000044.1:0-2144 GCF_043103865.1 Pseudomonas sp. yb_5 | reverse complement strand
ACATCAAGGCAGTTCGCGGCTACGGTAGAACGCGGTCAGTACCTTCACCAGGTGCGCCAGGTCATGGCTGCCGCACAGCTCGCGAATGGAGTGCATGGCAAAGGTCGGCAAACCGATATCCACCGTGCGCACACCCAGGTGGCTGGCGGTGATCGGCCCGATGGTCGAGCCACAGCCCATGTCGCTGCGCACCACAAAGCTCTGCACCGGTACTTCCTCGGCCATGCACAAGTGGCGGAAGAACCCGGCAGTCTCGCTGTTGGTGGCGTAGCGCTGGTTGTTGTTCACTTTGATCACGGGCCCGGCGTTGAGCTTCGGCCCGTGGTTGCCGTCATGCTTGTCGGCGTAGTTGGGGTGCACGCCGTGGGCGTTGTCGGCCGACACCATCAGCGAGCGCTGGAGGGTGCGCACATAGGTGTCGCCATCGGGCAGCAGGCGCTGCAGGGTCTGCTCCAGCATTGGGCCATCGGCACCGCAGGCCGAGCAACTGCCGACTTCTTCGTGGTCGTTGCACACCAGTACACAGGTTTCGTCGCTGTCGGCGGCCAGCAGGGCCTGCAAACCGGCGTAGCACGACAGCAGGTTGTCCAGGCGGGCGCCGGCGATGAAGTCGCCATTCAGGCCGATCAGCGCGGCGTCCTGCGTGTCGTAAAAGCTCAGCTCGTAGTCCAGCACCACGTCGGCGATCAATTCGTGCTCGCGGGCCAGTTGCTCGGTGAGCAGGGCGCGGAAGTCGATGCGTTCGTCACCGGCCACTTGGGCGAGGATGGGGGGCAGTTCATTCTGCGGGTTGATCGCCCAGCCTTCGTTGGCGGTGCGGTTCAGGTGGATCGCCAGGTTGGGGATGATCGCGATTGGCAGCTTGAAGTCGATCAGCTGGCTTTCGACCTTGCCGTCACGGCGGTAGGTGACGCGGCCGGCCAGCGACAGGTCGCGGTCGAACCAGGGGGCCAGCAACGCGCCGCCATACACTTCCACGCCCAGTTGCAGGAAGCCCTGGCGCTGCAGCTCGGGCTGAGGCTTGACCCGCAAGCACGGGCTGTCAGTGTGGGCGCCGACCATGCGGATGCCATTGAGCAGCGGCGACTGCTTGCCCAGTTTGATGGCGATGATTGAAGAATCGTTGCGGGTGACGTAGTAGCGGCAGCCGGCCTCAGGGTCCCAACTGTCGCGCTCGTCCAGGCGCTTGTAGCCGGCCGCCTCAAGGCGCTGGACCAGGCTGGCGGTGGCATGGAAGGGCGTGGGGGAGGCCTTGAGAAAGTCGATAAGGCCGGTATTCAGTGCATCGCGCATAGCTCACTCCAGACAGCAGTGGCGCGAGTTTAACGCACAATGTCGACAATTTGTGTCTGCATCTTCGCGGCTAAAGCCGCTCCCACAGGTATTACACAGCCCCTGAGAGCAGCGCGGTCCCTGTGGGAGCGGCTTTAGCCGCGAAGAGGCCGGTACAGGCCCTGCGAAATCAGAACGGCGCCGGGCACTCGAACTTCAACCGCTGCCCGGACACCGGGTGGGTGAAGCTCAGCATCGAGGCATGCAGGCACAGCCGCTCATGGGCCGCCAGGGCTTGCGGGTTGGCATACAGCCTATCACCCAGCAGCGGGTGCCCGATCGACAGCATGTGCACGCGCAACTGGTGCGAACGCCCGGTAATCGGTGTCAACTCCACCCGACAGTAATCGCCGCAGCGCTCGACGATACGCCAGAAGGTCAGGGCGTGCTTGCCCTGCTCGTGGTCCACCACATGCCGTGGTTTGGTCGGTGGGTCGTAGCGCAGCGGCAGGTCGATGCTGCCGCTGTCCAGCGCCGGCTGGCCCCAGCACAGTGCGGTGTAGGCTTTCTCCGTTTCACGGTCGTGAAACTGGCGCGACAGCTCGCGGTGGCTGTCGGCATCGCGGGCCAGCAGGATGATGCCGGAGGTTTCCCAGTCCAGACGGTGCACGATCAGCGCATCGGGGTAGCCGTTTTCCTGCAGGCGGGTGATCAGGCAGTCCTTGTTGTCCTCGGCACGGCCAGGGACCGATAGCAGCAGGGTCGGTTTGTTGATCACCAGGATGGCAGCGTCTTCGAAGAGGATCTGGACATTCGACAGCGGCATTGCAGGTCTCACGAAAATAGCGTTAAACGCTGGGGCCGCTTTGCGG
>NZ_JBICKE010000043.1:0-12759 GCF_043103865.1 Pseudomonas sp. yb_5 | reverse complement strand
TATCAATACCTCGAGCGGGTTCACCCGCGAAGAGGCCGGCACCGGCAGCCAAAGACAAGACTGGTTCTCGATAGCTTTCATGTTGCCAAGCCTTGAACTCAGGGAAAATGCCCCTATCTAAAACAGGCCCCTGCCAAAACGCTGTATCAGCATCGTGGAAATCCACCACTTTCCTCACCATCGTTTCCGGGTAGAATGCTCGTTCGCATGCGGCCTATGGGCTGCACGGGCGACTCACGGGGCCGCCCTCCATCCCTACGTGTGGAAGATCCTGCCGATATGTTTGCGCCTTTGTTAAAAAAACTTTTTGGAAGCAAGAACGAGCGTGAAGTCAAACGCATGCTCAAGACGGTGAGTATCGTCAATGCCTTCGAAGAGAAGATGGTGGCCCTCTCCGACGAGCAACTGCGGGGCAAGACCGTAGAGTTCAAAGAGCGCCTGGCCAAAGGCGAGACACTGGACCAATTGCTGCCCGAAGCCTTCGCCGTGGCCCGCGAGGCCGGCAAGCGCGTAATGGGCATGCGCCATTTCGATGTGCAGTTGATCGGCGGCATGACCCTGCACGAGGGCATGATCGCAGAAATGCGCACCGGTGAAGGCAAGACCTTGGTCGGTACCCTGGCCGTCTACCTCAACGCATTGTCCGGCAAGGGCGTGCACGTGGTCACCGTCAACGACTACCTGGCGCGCCGTGACGCCAACTGGATGCGCCCGCTGTACGAATTCCTCGGTCTGTCGGTCGGTATCGTTTCGGCCTTCCAGCCACCGGAAGAAAAGCGCGCCGCCTATGCCGCCGACATCACCTACGGCACCAACAACGAGTTCGGTTTCGACTACCTGCGCGACAACATGGCGTTCAGCCAGGACGAGAAGTTCCAGCGTGAACTGAACTTCGCCGTGATCGACGAAGTCGACTCCATCCTCATCGACGAAGCGCGTACCCCGCTGATCATTTCCGGTCAGGCCGAGGACAGCTCCAAGCTGTACATCGAGATCAACCGCCTGATCCCGCGCCTCACCCAGCACATCGAAGAGGTCGAAGGCCAGGTCACCCAGGAAGGCCACTTCAGCATCGACGAGAAGAGCCGCCAGGTCGAGCTGAACGAAGCCGGTCACCAGTTCATCGAAGAGATGCTGGCCCAGGCGGGCCTGCTGGCCGAAGGTGAGAGCCTGTACTCCGCGCACAACCTGGGCTTGCTGACACACGTCTACGCCGGTCTTCGTGCACACAAGCTGTTCCACCGCAATGTCGAGTACATTGTCCAGGACGGCCAGGTTCTGCTGATCGACGAACACACCGGCCGTACCATGCCGGGTCGTCGCCTGTCCGAGGGCCTGCACCAGGCCATCGAGGCAAAAGAGAACCTGAACATCCAGGCCGAGAGCCAGACCCTGGCTTCGACTACCTTCCAGAACTACTTCCGCCTGTACACCAAGCTGTCCGGCATGACCGGTACCGCCGACACCGAAGCGTTCGAGTTCCAGTCGATCTATGGTCTGAACGTGATGGTCATTCCGCCGAACAAGCCGCTGGCGCGTAAGGACTACAACGACCTGGTGTACCTGACCGCTGACGAGAAATACGCCGCGATCATCGCCGACATCAAGGAAAGCATGAAGCTGGGCCGCCCGGTGCTGGTGGGTACCGCGACCATTGAAACTTCCGAGCACATGTCCAACCTCCTGAAAAAGGAAGGTATCGACCACAAGGTGCTCAACGCCAAGTATCACGAGAAGGAGGCCGAGATCATCGCGCAAGCAGGTGCGCCAGGTGCACTGACCATCGCCACCAACATGGCTGGCCGTGGTACCGACATCCTGCTGGGCGGTAACTGGGAAGCCGAAGTGGCTGCCCTGGAAAACCCGACCGCCGAGCAGATCGCCCAGATCAAGGCCGACTGGCAGAAGCGTCACCAGCAAGTGATCGAAACGGGTGGCCTGCATGTAATCGCTTCCGAGCGCCACGAGTCGCGCCGTATCGACAACCAGTTGCGTGGCCGCTCCGGTCGCCAGGGCGACCCGGGTTCCAGCCGCTTCTACCTGTCGCTGGAAGACAGCCTGATGCGCATCTTCGCCTCTGACCGGGTGAAGAACTTCATGAAGGCACTGGGCATGCAGTCGGGCGAGGCCATCGAGCACCGCATGGTCACCAACGCTATCGAGAAAGCCCAGCGCAAGGTCGAAGGCCGCAACTTCGACATTCGTAAGCAATTGCTCGAATATGACGACGTCGCCAACGAGCAGCGCAAGGTGATCTACCACATGCGCAACAGTCTGCTGGCTGCCGATAACATTGGCGACACCATCGTCGAATTCCGCAAGGAAGTACTGGACGCTACCATCAGCCAGCACATTCCGCCGCAGTCGCTGCCAGAGCAGTGGGACGTAGCCGGCCTGGAGGCTTCGCTGGCCAGCGATTTCGCCATCAAGTTGCCGATCCAGCAATGGCTCGACGAGGACGACCACCTCTACGAAGAGACCTTGCGCGAGAAGCTGCTGAGCGAGATCACCGCTGCCTACAACGAGAAGGAAGACCAGGCTGGTCTCGAGGCCCTGCGAACCTTCGAGAAGCAGATTCTGCTGCGCGTGCTGGACGACCTGTGGAAAGACCACCTGTCGACCATGGACCACCTGCGTCACGGTATTCACCTGCGTGGTTATGCGCAGAAGAACCCGAAGCAGGAGTACAAGCGCGAGTCGTTCAGCCTGTTCCAGGAACTGTTGGAGTCGATCAAGCGCGACACCATCCGCGTGCTGTCGCACGTACAGGTGCGCCGCGAAGACCCGGCCGAAGAAGAAGCCCGCCTGCGCCGCGAGGCTGAAGAGCTGGCTAGCCGCATGCAATTCCAGCACGCCGCCGTATCCGGCCTGGAAAGTGAGCAGTTGAGCGAAGAGGGAGCCGAAGTAGCGGTAGCCTCGGCGCCAGTACGCAATGACCAGAAGCTGGGCCGCAACGAGCCGTGCTGGTGCGGTTCGGGCAAGAAGTTCAAGCATTGCCATGGTCAGATCGAGTGATCTGAACCTTACGTTGTACAAGCCTGGGGCCGCTTTGCGGCCCTTTCGCGACACAAGGCCGCTCCCACAGGTGCCGCGCTCGTCCATGAACGGGCGCGATCCTTGTGGGAGCGGCCTTGTGTCGCGATGGGGCGCGAAGCGGCCCCTTTTTCGAAATCATCGTTTTTTCTAGGAGCGCTCTAATGGCTGTTGGTCTTGGTCCTTTGCCCACCCTGCACCCGGTTCCGGGTTTTGAACTCGGTATCGCTTCTGCCGGTATCAAGCGCCCGGGGCGCAAGGATGTGGTGGTCATGCGCTGTGCCGAAGGCTCCAGCGTGGCGGGTGTGTTCACCCTCAACGCCTTCTGCGCCGCGCCGGTGATCCTGTCCAAGCAGCGTGTACAGGGCACCGTGCGCTACCTGCTGACCAACACAGGTAACGCCAACGCCGGCACCGGCGCGCCGGGCCTGGCCGCCGCCGAGCGTACCTGCGCCAAGCTGGCCGAACTGGCTGGCGTACCGGCCGAGTCGGTACTGCCGTTTTCCACCGGCGTGATCGGTGAGCCGCTGCCGGTCGAGAAGATCGAAGGCGCGCTGCAGGCCGCGCTCGACAACCTGTCGGAAAACAACTGGGCTGAGGCCGCTACCGGCATCATGACCACCGACACCCTGCCCAAGGGGGCCAGCCGCCAGTTCCAGCACGATGGCGTGACCGTTACCGTCACCGGCATCAGCAAGGGGGCAGGCATGATCCGCCCGAACATGGCGACCATGCTGGGTTACATCGCCACCGACGCCAAGGTGGCACCGAAGGTTCTCAAGGACCTGATGCTGGACGGCGCCAACAAGTCGTTCAACCGCATCACGATCGATGGTGACACCTCGACCAACGATTGCTGCATGCTGATCGCTACCGGCAAGGCTGACCTGCCGGAAGTGACCGAAGCCAGCGGCGCGCTCTTCGAAGCGTTGAAAAAGGCCGTGTTCGAAGTGTGCATGGAAGTGGCCCAGGCCATCGTCCGTGACGGCGAAGGCGCGACCAAGTTCGTGACCGTGCAGGTCAACGGTGGTGGCAACCACCAGGAGTGCCTGGATGTCGGCTACGCCGTGGCCCACTCGCCGCTGATCAAGACCGCGCTGTTCGCCTCCGACCCGAACTGGGGCCGTATCCTTGCCGCCGTAGGCCGTGCCGGCGTACCGGAGTTGGATGTGAGCCTGATCGATGTTTACCTGGACAACGTTTGCATTGCGAGCCAAGGCGGCCGCAGCCCGAGCTATACCGAGGCGCAGGGTTCGGCAGTGATGGCCCAGGAAGAGATCACCATCCGAATCGAACTGGGCCGTGGCCAGTGCAGCGAAACCATCTGGACGACCGACCTGTCCCACGAGTACGTGAAGATCAACGCCGAGTACCGTACCTGATCTACTGATCCGAAAGCCTCTTCGCGGGCACGCCCGCTCCCACAGGTGTTGCAATGCCTGCAGGAGCGGTGCGGTCCCTGTAGGAGCGGGCTTGCCCGCGAAAGGCCGCGCAGCGGCCTGCGGGTTTTGCAATGCAAACCTGATGGAGCCGAACCATGAGCTATCACCTGATCATCGGCGACAAGCTGTACTCCTCCTGGTCGCTGCGTGGCGCCCTGGCCCTCGAGCTGGCTGGCATACCCTACGAAGAAACCCTGATCAAGCTGAACCAGCCTGATACCCGTCAGCGCATTCTCGCGTACTCCGCCACCGGCAAGGTACCGCTGCTCAAGACCGAGCACGGTGTGATCGCTGACTCGCTGGCCATTGCCGAATACCTCAACGAACGCCACCCCGAAGCCCAGCTGTGGCCTGCCGATGTAGCCGCGCGTGCCCAGGCCCGTTCGGCCTGTGCGCAGATGCATAGCGGCTTTTTTGCCCTGCGCGGCGCCATGCCGTTCGACTTGTCGCGCGACCAGGCGCTGGAAAGCGTGCCGCTGGACGTACAAATCGACATCGACCGTATCGTTGCGTTGTGGTCCGAATGCCGTCTGATGTCCAAGGACAGCGGCCCGTTCCTGTTCGGCAAGCCAAGCCTGGCCGATGCCTTCTTTGCCCCGGTGGCGGTGCGCCTGCGCACCTACCGCGTAGAAGTCCCTGCTGAGGCGGCAGCCTACATCGAGACCATTTATCAGTGGCCAGCCTTCCAGGCATGGCAACAGGCAGGCCTGGAGGAGCGTAAAGCGTGAAACGGATTCATGTAGTAGCGGCCGTCATTCGCGGTGCTGATGGCCGTATTCTGATCGCACGCCGTGCCGACACCCAGCACCAGGGCGGCTTGTGGGAGTTCCCCGGTGGCAAGGTGGAAGAAGGCGAAAGCGTCGAAGCGGCGCTTGCCCGCGAGTTGCGCGAGGAGCTGGGTATCGAGGTAAGCCGGTCGCGTGCGCTGATCAAGGTCAGCCATGACTACCCGGACAAGCAGGTGCTGCTGGACGTGCGCGAAGTCGAGGCGTTCACTGGCGAACCCCATGGTGCCGAAGGCCAGCCGCTGGAATGGGTTGCCCCGCGCGATTTGCCGCAGTACGAATTCCCTGAGGCCAACAAGCCGATCATCGCCGCTGCGCGCCTGCCGGACCAGTACCTGATCACCCCGGATGGCCTGGAGGTGCCGCAGCTGCTCAAGGGCATCCAGAAGTCGGTGGCCAATGGCATTCGCCTGATCCAGTTGCGTGCCCCGGACATGTACGATCCCAAGTACCGCGACGTGGCGGTGGATGCGGTCGGGCTGTGTGCGGGCAAGGCGCAGTTGATGCTTAAAGGGCCGCTGGAATGGCTGGGTGATTTCCCGGCGGCCGGTTGGCACCTGACGGCCGCGCAACTGCGCAAGTACGCTGCCAGGGGCCGGCCATTCCCCAAGGAACGCTGGCTGGCCGCGTCCTGCCACAGTGCCGAGGAGCTGGCGCTGGCTGAGCAGATGGACGTGGACTTTGTCACCTTGTCGCCAGTGCAGGCGACCCAGACTCATCCGGATGCGGTGCCGCTGGGCTGGGATGAGGCGCAGCGCGTGATTGCCGGGTTCAACAAGCCGGTTTATCTGCTGGGTGGGGTAGGGGCGAGTGAGCGCGAGCAGGCCTGGGAGGCGGGTGCACAGGGTGTGGCCGGGATCCGGGCGTTCTGGCCCGAGGTTTGAGTCCCCTGTAACAGGGGACGCTGCGGGGCCCATTCGCGGGCTTGCCCGCTCCCACAGAAAACTCACAAGCTTCAAGCCTGCTCGAAACCTGTGGGAGCGGGCAAGCCGGCGAATGGGCTGCAAAGCAGCCCCAGAAGTATCAGCCTTTGGGTTTCTCGGCGGGCTGCCACAAAACCTCAGCCACCCCCTGGCGCCGCCCGATGATCCGCGCCGCCACGAACAATAGATCGGAAAGCCGGTTGATATACGTCATCCCAACGCCTTCCAGTGGCTCCACGGCATTCAACTGCTGACACCGGCGCTCTGCACTGCGCGCCAGGCTGCGGCACACATGCGCCTGCGCCACCAGCGCCGAACCACTGGGCAGAATGAAGTTCTTCAGCGGCCCCAGTTCTTCGTTCCACACATCGATGGCCGCCTCCAGGCGTTCCACTTCCGCCAGGTTCAACGCCTGGTAACTGGGCATCGCCAGCTCGCCGCCCAGGTCGAACAAGCGGTGCTGACACGGCGCCAGTACTGTGGCCACCTCATTCAGCCCGTGCTCGGCGAGCCCCGCCAGCAGCAACCCCAACTGGCTGTTCAGGCTGTCCACCTCGCCAATCGCTTCGATCCGCGGGTGGTCCTTGGGCACCCGACGGCCGTCGCCCAGGCCGGTTTCGCCTTTGTCGCCGGTGCGGGTATAGATTTTCGAAAGGCGGTAGCCCATGTCATTGCTCCGTTCTGGTCGGCGCCGCCGCTGTCGGCTGGCTGAGGGGCAGGCGCAGGGTAAAGCAGGTGCCCTGGCCTGGCGTGGATTGCACTTCCATCTGCCCCTTGTGGTTATTGGTGATGATGAAGTACGAGACTGACAGGCCCAGCCCGGTGCCCTGGCCGATTTCCTTGGTGGTGAAGAACGGCTCGAAGGTGCGCTTGCGCACTGCCTCGGGCATGCCGACGCCGTTGTCCTCGACCTGGATTTCCGCCCATGGCGGGTTCAGCCGTGTGCGCAGTGTGATGCGCCCGGGCTCGCTGGGTTGCGGGCGTTGGTGGATGGCCTGGGCTGCGTTCTTCAGCAAGTTGAGCAGTACTTGTTCCAGCTCGTTGGCGGTGCAGGGCACCGGCCCCAGGTCGGGGTCGAACTGGCGCACGATGGCTTGACCCTTGAAGTCGAAGCCTATGGCCAGGTCGAAGTCATTGCCGGCAATTTCAAGCGCCTGATCAATCAGTGCCGGCAGTTCACATGGCACCAGTTGGCGGTTGCTGCGGCGGCTGAAACTGAGCATGTGGGTGACGATCTTCGCCGCCCGGGCGCCGGCCTGCTGAATGCCGTCGAGCAGTTGCGGCACCTCGCGGCTGTCCAGGTAGCGGTTGATCGTGGCCAGGTCGATGCCCAGCTCTTCGGCCTGTTCCTGGTTGCGCGGCAGGTCGGACGACAGGCGCCGGCGAATGTTCTGCACATTGTGCAGGATAGCGCCCAGCGGGTTGTTGATTTCGTGCGCCATGCCGGCAGCCAGGCCGCCGACCGAGAGCATTTTTTCCGACTGCACCATCATCTCTTCCAATGACAGGCGTTGGGTGATGTCGTCGATACGAATGACCACGCCGCGCCCGCCGCCGCCGGTCAGTGGGTAGAAGGTCAGGGCGTAGTGGCGCAGGTCGTCGCCCTTGGGCCAGGTTACCCGCTCGATCTTCGCCACTCGATGTTTTTCCACGGTTTCCTTCAGTTGCGGGAGGAACGGCTTCAGCGGCTCGAATGCAATGAACACCGGCTGGTTGAGTGCCTCGTCCAGTGGCGTGCCGGAAAGCACCGTGGCTTCGTGGTTCCATTGGGTCACGTAAAGCTGTTCGTCGAGGGCAATCAGTGCCGAGGGCATCGAGTCGATGATGCTGTTGAGGTAGTTCTGGAAACCGGTGAGTTTTTTCTCGATCTTGCTGCGTACCTGTACTTCCAGTTCCAGCTTGCGGTTGGTGTGGCGGGTTTCCTCGGCAAGGCCCTGAGCCTGGTCGTAGGCGCTCTGGAACTCGTCGCGGGCGCTCTTGAGCTGCTGCTCGCGGGCCTCAATGCGCGACAGCATGGTGTTGAAGGCCTCGGCCAGGCTGCCGATCTCATCGTCGTTGCCGCGCTGGGCGCGCAAGGCATAGCTCTCTTCGCGGGTAACCTGGCGGCTGAGCTCCTCAAGCTGGTTGATCGGTTGTGTGATCAGGCGCTTGATCTGCCGGGCGATGACGATCCATAGCAGGACACTGAACACCAGGATGCCCAGGCTGGCGCTGAGTGTGCCGGTGTAGAAGGCCATGGGCAGTTCGCTGCTGGCCACCAGTAGCAAGTGTGCCGGTGGGTTGGCATCGCGGGGGATGCGGATCAACTGAGTGTTGCGAAACTCCATCAGGCGCCAGCCGTCGATGTTGCGAAAACGCTTGGGCAGGGCCAGCGGCTCGCCATGCTGCAACTGCGCCAGCATCCGCCCATCGCCACCGTAGACGGCGGCGGCACGCAGCGGTGTGTAATTGTCCAGTTCCTTGAGCAGGGCATTGGCAGTGTCCGGGGTGTCGCCGGCGCGGGCTGCAAGCTGTGGATTTGCCACCAGCCGGCCGATGGTCTGCAGAGCCTGCGGCGCCATGCTTTCCTGGGTGATCCAGTAGGCGGCGCTGATGAAGGTGAGGTTGGCCACCAGCAAGATGGTCACCAGCAATACCAGCAGGGCCGCCAGCAGCTTCTGCCCGACCGGGAGGTTTTCCAGGCGTTGGCGCAAGGTCATGGGCAAGGCAATGTCCGTATCCGGTTGAAGGGCCGCGTCAGTCGCAGGGCAAGCCACGCACGCGCAGGTTTTCGACCAAGCGCTGCAGCAGGTGTTCCAGCTGCGGCAGCTGCAGGCCATGACGGGTGGCAGCACGGCAAGCATGGCCGAGCAGGTAGTGCAACTCGGTGCGCCGTCCTGCATGCACGTCCTGGTACATGGAAGAGTAGTTGGCTGCGGTGGCCAGGATTACCCGCTGCACTTCTTCGTCCAGCCCCTCGGCTGCTTGCGGCTGGCCGCAACGGCGCAGCAGTCGGGCCAGCTCGGCGCACAGGGCCTGAACTTCACCCAGGTGCCCCAGCAGCCCGCCATTCTGGCAATCGTGAAGCACGGTCAGCGGGTTGATGGCGCAATTAAGCGCCAGCTTGCGCCACAGTCGGGTGAGTATGTCCACTGTCCATTCCGCGGGGATACCGGCTTCGTGCAGGTCATCGAACCAGGCGGGGACCATGGGGTTACCTGGGTCGCCCAGCCAGTTGAAGCCATGGCCGGCAAAACGCACCTGCCAGTCCCCCTCGCGGAAGGCGCCTTCGGTGCTGGAGACGAAGATGCAGCGAGCGTGCGGCACCAGGTCGGCGACTTCATCCTGACTGCCCAGGCCATTCTGCAGCAGCAGCACCTCGGCGCTTTCGGCCAACCGCGGCGCTACACTGGCAATCGCCGGGGCAGCGTCATAGGCTTTGCAGGCCACCAGCAGGCGGTGAATCGGGCCTTGCGCCTGCGCGGTTTCGGCAGGTATGGCGTAGTGCCGGGTTTGCTCCTGTTCGGCCAGGGACAGGCCACCGGCCTGCTGATAAGCCTGCAGCCGCTGCCCGTCACGCAGGATCAGGCGCACGGCCTTGCCTGCGCGTGCCAGGCGGCAGGCCCACAGACTGCCCAGGCTACCGGCGCCGAGAATATGCCAGGTGCTGCTCATATGCGTTTCGCAACCCGTTATAATGAGCCCGCATTTTAACCTTCAAACCCAGCGCGCTCCATCTTCAGCCTGAGCGCGCTTTTATTTTGGGAGAACCACCATGCCTTCGTTCGACGTGGTATCGGAACTGGACAAGCACGAAGTGCAGAACGCGGTCGACAACGCCATCAAGGAACTGGACCGCCGCTACGACCTCAAGGGCAAAGGCACCTTCGAGTTCAAGGACAAAGAGCAGACCGTGATGCTCACCGCGGAGGAAGAGTTCCAGCTCGAGGCGATGCTGGAAATCCTGCGCCTGGCACTGGTCAAGCGCAAGATCGACGTGAAGTGCCTGGAAACCAAGGACCCTTACGCCTCCGGCAAGGAAAAGAAACAGGAAGCCAAGTTCCGCGAAGGCATCGACAAGGACCTGGCGAAAAAGATCGTTGCCACCATCAAGGATGGCAAGTTGAAAGTACAGGCCGCCATCCAGGGTGAGCAGGTACGGGTAACCGGCAAGAAGCGTGACGACCTGCAGGAAGCCATTGCCCTGCTGCGCACCAAGGAATTCGACATGCCGCTGCAGTTCAACAACTTCCGCGACTGATGTGGGGTCGCCCGGAACCCCGATGGCCAAATGATGTCCATGGGGGCCGGGGTTGCGTAATAACACGCGCGGCCTGTTCTACCGTGTACTTGCCGCTCGGCATCAGGAGATGAATATGGATTTGAACGCTGAGGTCGATCAGCTCGTCCGCCAATCCCAGACGTGGATCCCTTTGATCATGGAATACGGCAGCCGTGTGCTGCTGGCACTGCTGACCCTGGCGGTTGGCTGGTGGATCATCAACAAGGTCAGCGCCCGCCTCGGCAAGCTGGTTGGCCTGCGCAACGCCGACCTGGCGCTGCAGGGCTTCATCAGCTCTCTGGCGAACATCGTGCTGAAGGTGCTGCTGTTGGTCAGTGTGGCCTCGATGATCGGCATCGAGACCACCTCGTTCGTCGCCGCCATCGGTGCTGCAGGCCTGGCCATCGGCCTGGCCTTGCAGGGCAGCCTGGCGAACTTCGCCGGTGGTGTGCTGATTCTGATGTTCCGCCCGTTCCGTATCGGTGACTGGATCGAAGCACAGGGCGTGGCCGGCACCGTCGACAGTATCCAGATCTTCCACACCGTGCTGCGCACCGCTGACAACAAGACGGTCATCATGCCCAATGGCAGCCTGTCCAACGGCATCATTACCAACACCAACCGTCAGCCGACGCGCAAGGTGGTGTTCGATGTGGGCGTTGACTACGAGGCCGACCTGCAGACGGCCCGCAATGTGTTGCTGGAGCTGGCAAAGGACCCACGCGTCCTGCAAGACCCGGCACCGCAGGCGGTCGTGTCGACGCTGGGTGACAGCTCGATCACCGTATCGCTGCGCTTGTGGACCAAGACCTCCGATTACTGGGACGTGATGTTCATGCTCAACGAGTATGCGCGTGACCGGTTGAAGGCCGAAGGGATCGACATTCCGTTTCCGCAGCGGGTCATTCGTGTGGTGCAGGAGACTGCAACGCAGTAATACCGCGTCAAAGCTGGGGCCGCAAAGCGGCCCCGGTTTTTTTCCTACCTTGATTACACTTGTTCACAGCAACTTCCAACAATTTCTGGCATATAGCCTGACCCCGCCTGCCACACCCGATACGCCATCATGAAACCACTGCTGTATATCACCCCTCTGCGCGCCTTGCTGTTCGGCCTGACCTTGGCCCTGTTCGAACTGCTGACCTACCTGGCCAGCGACGCGGTCATGCCGGCCATGCCAGTCGTGGTCGGCGACCTCGACGCCAGCCCTGAATACATACCCCATGCCCTCAACCTGTACCTGCTGGGGGGCGTGGTACTGCAATGGCTGATCGGCCCGCTGGCCGACCGCTATGGACGGCGCCCGCTGCTGCTGGTTGGCTGCGCATTCTTTGGCCTGGCCTGCCTGGCTACCTTCTGGGTCCAGGGCATCGGCCTGTTCAACCTGTTGCGCCTTTTGCAGGGCATTGGCCTGGGTTTTGTGGTCACTGTCAGCTACCCGGCCCTGAACGAGGCTTTCAGCGAGGCTGATGCCGTACGCATGATGGCCCTGCTGGCCAACATCGCCTTGCTGTCGCCCTTGCTCGGACCGCTGGTGGGCACTCTGCTGCTGCAATGGCTGGACTGGCGCTGGCTGTTCGTGGCGTTCGCCATCGGCGCGGTGCTGGCCTGGCTGCTGTTGTACCGCCTCATGCCGGAAACCCTGGGGGTGGAGCGCCGTGACGGTTCGCGGCTGGCATTCACGCCGATTCACCTGCTGCCACTGTTGGCGGGCTATGGCCAGTTGCTGGCCAACCGCCGCTTCGTTGCAGGCAGCGCTGCCCTTGGGTTGGTCGGCTTACCGCTGATTGGCTGGATCGGTCTGTCGCCGGTGCTGCTGATTCACGATGAGGGGTTGAGTACCCTGGAGTATGCCTTGTGGCAGTTGCCGGTGTTTGGCGGGCTGATCCTCGGTAACCTGATCATCAACCGTATTGCTGACCGCTATCCGCTGCCAGCCTTGGTGCGTGGCGCGCTCTGGCCATACCTGGCCGGCCTGTGCCTGATGGTGCTGGCGACCTGGTACTGGCCGAGCGTGACCAGCCTGGTGGCGGGCATGTCGCTGTATGCGCTGGGGTTGGGCGTGGCCAATGCGGTGCTGTACCGCATGACGCTGTTCTCCAGTGAACAGAGCAAGGGTCTGGTTTCGGCCATGCTGGGGATGATCACCATTGCCCTGCTCGGGCTCGGAGGGGCGCTGCTAGCGATGATTGGCGCCGGTGCCAGCTTGCTGCATTTTGCCCTGGCGGCGGGGGTGGCGGGGGCGTTGGCGCTGTGGCCGCTGTGGTTTGTGGTGGGTGGGCGGCCTGGGGAAGGGGCTGTAGCTCGATAATCGG
>NZ_JBICKE010000042.1:0-645 GCF_043103865.1 Pseudomonas sp. yb_5 | reverse complement strand
CTGACGCCGGTCTTGCCGGTCAAGCGACCGTAGGTGGCAGCCATGAAACCTGCAGACTGCTCATGACGGGTCAGTACCAGCTTGATCTTCGACTTGCGCAGGGATTCGAGCAGGTCGAGGTTTTCCTCACCGGGAATGCCGAATACATACTCGACACCTTCATTTTCCAGGCATTGCACAACGACATCGGCGGCCTTGGCCATCTTGCTTGCTACCTCAAGTGATGGGACGGGGAAGTCCAGAAATGCGCAGCACGGTACGCTGGCATCGCCAGGTCCAGGAGCAAAAGTGCCCCGAACCAGAGTCTTGACGTAGGGGGGGTGCGGGAAAGTCACGTTAATGCCGCGTTGAGGCCATTCTAACCTGGCTTCGCACCATCCTCTGTAGGAGCGGGTTTACCCGCGAAGGGGCCGGACCTGCTGGCCAATTTCCACCTGCCGTTCACCGTTGCCGCCGCCACCGTATTCGCGGGTAAACCCGCTCCTACACAGATAGGTGGTAAACACACATCGGGGGGTGGACACAGGCCGCTGTAGGAGCGGGTTTACCCGCGAACACCAGCGAAGCCGGTGCCATCTCCGCTCTCGAGCAGGTCCAGTTTTTTGCCCATAAAGACAAAACCCCTACCTGCATGCGCAGATAGGG
>NZ_JBICKE010000041.1:0-13339 GCF_043103865.1 Pseudomonas sp. yb_5 | reverse complement strand
TCAGGTACCCTTTAGGATCAGGTCCATCGGGGCGTCGATCCGCCGCGAACAGGCCCGATCAGGCGCCGACGAGGCTCGGTTGGCCTGCGTTTTCCGGATGCAACGGCAACAGCGGCGAATGCGGGTCATTGTTGATCGACGCACGCCACACATCGATCCATGCCGCATTGTGCTCGGCCCACACCTGCTCGTGCAGGCGGCTCAGTGCCACCGGATCGCTGAGCAGGGCCAGGCGCGTATTGAGGTCCAGGCCTTTCGGCCCGACTTCAATCGCCTTGGCAACGCGCTCGGCACGCAACGCTTCGATCGGTGCCGCCTGGCCATGGCGGGCAGTAGCCATGGCGCAGGCCAGGGCATTCTGCCGCGGGTCGACCACGGCCCGCACGAAGCCATCATGCAAGGCATGCCAGCGGTTTTCGTGGGTGTACTGGTCGGTCGCCAGCAGCTCTTGTGGGGTGGCGTATTCCTCGGGGATGAGGAACAGCTTCTCGTCCTTGGCCGCCAGGCCCAGGCGGGTGCGGCTGGAAATCACCGATACCGGGATCGACAGCACCAGCGAACCGACGATAGGCGCCAGCCACCACAGGAAGCTCGGGTTCAACCACGCCACCAGTGCGGCCCAGGCAATGCCCAGCAGCGTCTGCGGGCCATGCCGGCGCACGGCTTCGCCCCACGGCGTGGAGTCGTCGTCACGCTGCGGCGAATTCCAGGTCGCAGCCCAGCCGAGGAACGCGGCCAGCACGAAGCGGGTGTGGAAGATCATGCGGACCGGTGCCAGCAACATGGAGAACAGCATCTCCATCAGCATCGACAAGGTGACCTTGACTCGCCCACCGAACTCGACGGCGCCCTTGGCCCAGATCAGGATGACGCTAAGCAGCTTGGGCAAGAACAGCAGCACGATGGTGGTGGAGAACAGCGCCACAGCCTTCTCCGGGTGCCACTGCGGCCACAGCGGGTAAAGCTGGTACGGCTCGATGAAATACTGCGGCTCCATCAGCGTGTTGGTCGCCAACAGTGCTGTCGACAGCACCAGGAACAGGAACCACAGCGGCGCCGACAGGTAAGACATCACCCCCGTGAGGAACACCGCACGGTGAACCGGGTGCATGCCCTTGACCAGGAACAGGCGGAAGTTCATCAGGTTGCCGTGGCACCAGCGGCGGTCGCGCTTGAGCTCGTCGAGCAGGTTTGGCGGCAGTTCTTCGTAGCTGCCCGGCAAGTCGTAGGCAATCCACACGCCCCAGCCGGCACGGCGCATCAGCGCAGCTTCGACGAAGTCATGGGAAAGGATGGCACCGGCGAACGCGCCCTTGCCCGGCAACGGCGCCAGGGCGCAGTGCTCGATGAACGGCTTCATGCGGATGATCGCATTGTGGCCCCAGTAGTGCGACTCACCCAACTGCCAGAAGTGCAGACCGGCAGTGAACAGTGGGCCGTACACGCGGGTAGCGAACTGCTGCATACGTGCATACAGGGTGTCCATGCCCGAGGCTTTCGGCCCGGTCTGGATGATGCCGGCGTCCGGGTTGGCCTCCATCAGGCGCACCAGGCTGCTCAGGCACTCGCCGCTCATGACACTGTCGGCGTCGAGTACAACCATATACTTGTACTCGCCACCCCAGCGACGGCAGAAGTCGTCGAGGTTGCCGCTCTTGCGCTTCACCCGGCGCCGACGGCGGCGGTAGAAGATGCGACCAAAGCCTTTGGTTTCGCGGCACACATCCAGCCAGGCCTGTTGCTCGGCCACGGCAATGTCAGTGTCGTTGGTGTCGCTGAGCACAAAGAAGTCGAAACGGTCGAGGTTGCCGCTGGCGGCCACCGACTCGAACGTTGCGCGCAGGCCGGCGAACACCCGCGGCACGTCTTCGTTGCAGATCGGCATCACCAGCGCGGTGCGCGCCTCGGGCGCGATCGGCTCGTTGCCTGCACTGCTGCCCGAAATCTTGTATTTGTCGCGCCCGGTGAGCAGCTCGAGGAAGCCCATCAGCGCGGTCCAGAAGCCCGCCGACACCCAGCAGAACAGGATGCCGAAGAGGATCAGGATGGAAGTCTGCAGGGCATACGGCCACACCTGCACCACCGTGTCCCACAGCGACTGGCTGAGGATTTCGTCGAGGTCGACGAACGACCAGCCCTGATACGGCAGGATGCCTTTCATGTACCAGCCGGCGACGATAGTCTGGCCGATCATCAGCGCCAGCAGGATGTAACGGCGGATCGAGCCGACCGTGCGCCAGCGGGCCGGTGGCAGTTCGCGTTTGGGCGGCTGCGGGGCGTTGGTGCGGCCGGTCATGCGTCGCCACATGCGGATCAACACATTGGTGCGCCACGGCTCGGGCACAACCTTGGTGCGCTTGATCGGCGGGGCGATCTTCAGGCACAGGCGGCCGCTGCCATCGACGCCGAGCATTTCGGCGTCTTCAAGTTCGGCGGCGCTGCCCACGGTCAGGCGCGGGCCCACCGAGGCCTGCACGGCCTCGGCAGAGCTGGCGGCCGGTTTGGCCGCCAAGCGTTGGTGCAGCTCACTGAACGAAGTGCAGCTGGCAAGTTCAGCCCGCTGCTCGTCGGTCAGAGGTAGGTGGGCCAGGTACTCGCCAAGCGACTCCGGCCTTGCGCTTGAGTTACTCATCGGCAGGCAACTGATAGCTCCAGGTCTCGGTCAACACCTTCTCGGTGGTGGCCGGTGCCCCGTTGGTGGACGCCGCATCGGCGGCAGGTTGTTCGGCCTTGACGGCTTTCTCGGCCTTGGCATGCTTGGCTGCGGCCTTGTCCTGCTTGGCGTCCTGGGCAGGCTTGGCGGGCTCGACCGGTACATCACGCACCAGCGCGGCACGCATTTCGGTCAATTTGTTGGCTTCCTTGACCTTCAAGCGCAGGGTCAGGCGCCAGCCCTTGGTCTCAGGGTTATAGCGCAGATTGTTCTCGACCACCTCGGCATTGTCGCCCACGCTGATCTGGCTACGCACGGCGGTGTCTTCCGGCAGGGCGGCCAGGGCCGGGCCGGCGAAGTCGACCAGGAACGCCACACTGCCGTCTGGCTGGCGGATCAGGTTGGATTGTTTGACGTCACCGGTGGAACGCAGGGTCTGCTTGACCCAGCCCAGATCAGGGGCCTGGAACTTCGGCTCGTCAATGGTCCAGTGCATACGGTAGGCGTACTCGAACGGTTTACCTGGCTCCGGCAGTTTCTCCGGGCTCCAGAAGGCCACGATGTTGTCGTTGGTCTCGTCGGCGGTCGGGATTTCGACCAGGTCCACGCTACCCTTGCCCCAGTCACCCTTCGGCTCGATCCAGGCGCTTGGGCGCTTCTGGTAGTTGTCGTCGAGATCTTCGTAGTCGCTGAACGCGCGCTGACGCTGCATCAGGCCGAAACCACGCGGGTTCTCGACGCTGAAGTTGCTCACGGCCAGGTGTTTCGGGTTGTTCAGCGGGCGCCACAGCCACTCGCCATTGCCGGCGTGAATCGACAGGCCTTCGGAATCGTGCAGTGCCGGGCGGTAGTTGAGCACCTTGGACGGCTGATTGGGGCCGAACAGGTACATGCTGGTCAGCGGCGCAATGCCCAAGCGGCTGACATGCTCACGCAGGAACACGCGGGACTGCACGTCGACCACGGTATCGTTGCCCGGACGCAGGATCAGCTTGTAGGCGCCGGTGGAGCGCGGCGAATCCAGCAGCGCGTAGATCACCAGGTGCTTGTCGGCTGGCTTGGGTTTTTCAACCCAGAACTCGGTGAAGCGCGGGAACTCTTCGCCCGATGGCAGTGCGGTGTCGATGGCCAGGCCACGGGCAGACAGGCCGTACACATGGCCCTTGCCGACTACGCGGAAATAGCTGGCGCCAAGCAGGGTCATGATCTCGTCCTGCTTGTCAGCCTTGTTGATCGGGTACAGCACGCGGAAACCGGCGTAACCGAGGTTTTTGGTGGTTTCCGGGTCGTGCGGCACGTCACCGAACTCGAAGCGGTCCGGGTCGTACTTGATTTCCTGGACCTTGGTGGCGGTGACCTCGTTGATTTTCACCGGGGTGTCAAAGTGCATGCCCTGATGATAGAACGACAGTTTGAACGGAGTCTTGTCCTTGGCCCACTCGGCCTTTTCCTGCAGGAACCGGATTTTCTGGTAGTCCGCAAACTTCATGTCGCGGAACACGGCCGGCAGGTTGCTTTTTGGTGCGTCGTACTTCTGGCCGGCCAGATCCTTTGCCTTGGCTGCAACATCGTCAAGATTGAATGCCCACAGCTGGCCCGCGCTCATCAGGCCAACCATAGCCACACTGGCCATCAGCGCCTTGCGCAGCCGAACGCCGGGGATTCTTGATGCTTTTTGGGGACTAACAATCACGAGCAACCCTCGCCGAAAACAGATCATGAAACCAACGGCCAGCGACAAATGCCGGGTTGGCGAGCACTGTTCGGACCCCGTGAGGGCGTAATGATTCCCCAAACGGATCCAGACAATGCTCGAGTCAGAGTGAAACGGACCTGCGAACGCAGGTCCATGCAGCGCGCGATTATCCAGCAGGTTGCGTGACAACGCATCAGGCTGGAGCAACTATTTATCGTACAAAACCCCTTGTTTTCCTGCGAACAAAGGGGTTTTTGACCTCATATTTGTAACATAAATGTTACAGGGCCATCATTGACCAGGTGCACCTGCATGTCCGCACCGAAGCGGCCGCTGGCCACGTCGGCGTGCTGAGCCTTTGCCTGTTGCAAAAGATAGTCGAACAACTCGGCGCCGAGGGCCGGTGGCGCCGCTGTCGAGAAGCTTGGGCGCATGCCGTTGCGGGTGTCGGCCGCCAAAGTGAACTGTGACACCAGTAGCAGGCCACCCCCGACATCCTTGAGCGACAGGTTCATCTTGCCCTGCTCGTCACTGAATACACGGTAGTTCAGCAGCTTGTGCAACAGCTTATCGGCCTGTTCGCGGGAATCGTCAGGCTCGACCGCCACCAGCACCAGCAACCCCTGGTCGATGGCACCGACCACCTCCCCCGCCACCTCAACCCGCGCACCGCGCACGCGCTGCAACAGGCCCTTCATGCTTCTTCCAGGGGCAGGTCGAGCAGGCGTCGGGCCATCTGGTCGGCGGCACGCACCAGGGCATCGGTGATGCCAGGCTCGGAAGCCGCGTGACCGGCGTCACGGATCACTTTCAGCTCACTGTTCGGCCAGGCCTGGTGCAACGCCCAGGCGTTGTCCAGTGGGCAGATCACATCGTAGCGCCCATGCACGATCACCGCCGGCAAGTGGGCGATCTTGGGCAGATCACGGATCAGCTGGTCTGGTTCGAGGAAGGCGTTGTTCATGAAGTAGTGGCATTCGATGCGAGCGATCGACAGCGCCCGCTGCGGTTCGGAAAAGCGGTCGACCACCAGCGGGTTGGGGCGCAGGGTGGCGGTACGGCCTTCCCAGGTGGACCACGCCTTGGCGGCGTGCATCTGGGCGATCTGGTCGTTACCGGTCAGGCGCTTGTGGAAGGCTCTGACCAGATCGCCGCGTTCCTCCGGTGGAATCGGTGCGATGTAGTCCTGCCAGTAGTCGGGGAACAGGCGGCTGGCGCCCTCCTGGTAGAACCACTCGATTTCCTGCGGCCGGCACAGGAAAATGCCGCGCAGAATCAAGCCATGCACACGTTCGGGGTGAGCCTGAGCGTAGGCCAGGGCCAGGGTCGAGCCCCAAGAACCACCAAACAGCACCCACTTGTCTATGCCAAGGTGTTCGCGAATGCGCTCCAGGTCTTCGACCAGGTGCCAGGTGGTGTTGTTCTCCAGGCTCGCATGGGGCGTGGAGCGGCCACAGCCGCGCTGGTCGAAGGTGATGATGCGGTACAGGTTGGGGTCAAAGTAGCAGCGGCTCTGGGCGTCGCAGCCAGCGCCCGGGCCTCCGTGGATGAACACCACGGGCAGACCTTCCGGCGAGCCGCTTTCGTCGACATAAAGCACATGCGGCGCTTCCACGGCCAGATCGTGCCGGGCGTAGGGTTTGATCTGCGGGTAGAGGGTCTGCATTGCGCACTCCGTGTGAGGATTATTCGGCCGTGGGCCATCATAAACCTGAATTGCGCTTTCAGCACCGTCCTTGCTGACGCGTTCGAACGGCGCGAATTGACCATTGCGCCGATTTCCAGCCACTGCCCGTCACGATGCCTGGCGACGCCGATAGCGTCGCCTCCTCCACTCAACGTCTGTAACGCTCATCACCCCAAGCCAGCAGCGCTTGCAGCAGCTGCTTCAAGACCGCTTGCGTCGGTTGCGCCAGGTTTTCCCGGTAGGAAAACGGCTCGACTTCCTCCATATAGGTGCTTTGCGCCAGCTCCAGTTGCACAGCATGGATATGGTTGGCCGGGTCGCCATAATGCCGGGTGATGTACCCGCCTTTGAACCGACCGTTGAGCACATGGCTGTAACCTTGCATCCCGGCGCACACACCCTGCAGCCGCTCAGCCAGTGCCGGATCGCAACTGGCGCCGTTGAAAGTACCCAGGTTGAAGTCCGGTAACCTGCCATCGAACAGGTGCGGGATCAGCGAACGGATCGAATGGGCATCCCACAGCAGTGCATAGCCAAACTGCTCACGCAAGCGGTCCAGTTCACGACGGATGGTTGTGTGATAAGGGCGCCAGATCTGCTCCAGATAGCGTTTACGTTCTTCGCCAGACGGCGCCAGCCCATCCTTGAACAGGGGTTCGCCACCGAACAACGTCGCCGGGTACAAGCCCGTGGTGGCGCCGGCGTACAGTGGCTTGTCGTCGTCCGGCCGGTTCAGGTCGATGACGAAGCGTGAATACTCTGCAGCCACCACGCTGGCGCCCATGTCACGGGCAAAGTCGTACAGCTGCGGGATGTGCCAGTCGGTGTCCGGCAAGCTTTGCGCCTGGTCGACCAGGCCGTCGCGTACGGCGTCGCTCAGGCGCAGGCCAGCGTGCGGCATGCTGATCAGCAACGGCAGGCGACCTTGGTGAAAACTCAGTACCTTGTCCATCGTGCCTCGCTCAGTTGGAGATTTCATGGCCCATGCGCACTACACGCTTGGGCAGGTCGCCACCCAGCCAGTAGGCCAGGTCGGCGGGGCGTTCGATCTGCCAGGCGACGAAGTCGGCCACCTTGCCCACTTGCAGCGAGCCGTGGCTGTCACCCAGGCCCAGCGCCGTGGCGGCGTGGACCGTAACGCCGGCCAGGGCCTCTTCCGGCGTCATGCGGAAGCAGGTGCAGCCCATGTTCAGCATCAACCGTAGCGACAACCCTGGCGAGGTGCCGGGGTTAAGGTCGCTGGCCAGGGCAATCTTCACCCCGTGCCGACGCAATGCATCCATTGGCGGCAGCTGGGTTTCACGCAGGAAGTAGAAAGCACCCGGTAGCAGCACAGCGACCGTGCCGGCGTTTGCCATGGCCACGGCGTCTTCCTCTGTCATGAACTCCAGGTGGTCAGCCGACAGTGCCTGGTAACGCGCGGCCAGGCTTGAGCCGTGCAACGATGACAGCTGTTCGGCATGCAGCTTGACTGGCAAGCCCAGTTCGCGTGCCTTGATGAACAGTCGCTCGACCTGGGCCGGCGAGAACGCGAGGTGTTCGCAGAAGGCATCCACCGCATCTACCAGGCCTTCGGCCGCCAGGGCCGGCAACATTTCATCGCAGATGTGCGCGATGTAGTCATCGGCACGGCCTGTGTACTCCGGGGGCAAAGCGTGCGCTGCCAGGCACGTGGCACGCACCGTCAGCGGCAGCTCGTCAGCCAGGCGCCGGGCCACTCGCAGCATCTTGCGCTCGTTGGCCAGGTCCAGGCCGTAGCCGGACTTGACCTCGACAGTGGTCACGCCATCGCGCATCAGTGCCTGAACGCGCTGGCGAGCACTGGCGAACAGTTCGTCTTCGCTGGCTGCCCGGGTAGCCCGCACGGTACTCGCGATACCACCGCCCTGTGCGGCGATTTCGGCATAGCTCACGCCCTGCAGGCGTTGCTCGAACTCGCCGCTGCGGTTGCCGCCGAACACCGCATGGGTGTGGCAGTCGATCAGCCCGGGAGTGACCCAGGCACCACCCAGGTCAACCGTGCGGTCAGCTTCGACGGGCGCCAGCTCGGCACGTGGGCCTATCCACTCGATCAGCCCGGCGCTGGTGACGATCGCCGCATCCTCGATGGCCGAGTAGCGGCCGTCGGCCATGGTTGCAACATGGCAATGCTGCCAGAGGGTTCTCATGCACAATCTCCTATGCTAGCGATGCAGCTCGGCCGGCTCCGCTACCGGCTGGCCCTGCCCTGCGCGCGGCTTGCACCACAGCAGGTAGGACGCCACCAGGAACACCACCCAGAGCACGCCGACGATCAATGCCGCCTGGGTGTCCGGGAAGTAGCCGAGCACGCCAAAGATGAACACCATGAATGCAATGGCCATGGCCGGGCCGTATGGCCAGAACGGAACCGGAAACTTGAGCTGGGCCACTTGCTCGCGGCTCATGCTGCGGCGCATGGCTACCTGGGTGAGCAGGATCATCAGCCACACCCACACCGTGGCGAAGGTGGCGATCGAGGCAATCAGCAGGAACACATTTTCCGGGATCAGGTAGTTGAGCAATACGCCGATCAACAGCGCAGCGCCCATCACCACGACGGTCATCCACGGTACGCCATGCTTCGACAACTTGCTGAAACCGCGCGGGGCGTGGCCTTGCTGGGCCAGGCCATACATCATGCGGCCAGCGCCAAAGATGTCGCTGTTGATGGCAGAGATGGCAGCGGAAATCACCACGACGTTCAGCACGGCAGCGGCAGAGCCGATGCCCAGGTTGCTGAAGATCTGCACGAACGGGCTGCCCTGGCTGCCGATCTGCGGCCAGGGGTACAGGCACATCAGCACGAACAGGGTAAGCACGTAGAACAGCAGGATACGCAGCGGCACCGCGTTGATCGCTTTGGGGATGACGCGCTGCGGGTCCTTTGCCTCACCGGCGGTGACCCCGATGATCTCGATACCGCCGAAGGCGAACATCACCACGGCAAACGACGCAATCAAGCCACCCACGCCGTTAGGCATGAAGCCGCCATGGTCGAACAGGTTGCTCATGCCCACGGCATGCCCGGTACCCACCTGGCTGAAACCGAAGGCCATGATGCCGAGGCCGGCCAGGATCATCGCCACGATGGCGCCGACCTTGAGCAGCGACAGCCAGAATTCCATTTCGCCGAACACCTTGACGTTGCACAGGTTGAGGCCACCGATCAGGAAGACGATGCCCAGCACCCAGATCCAGCGGGCTACCTCCGGGAACCAGAAGCCCATGTAGATACCGAACGCGGTGACGTCGGCGATGGCGACGATGACCATCTCGAAAGCGTAGGTCCAGCCGAGGATGAAGCCAGCCATTGGGCCGAGGTAGGTCGTGGCGTAGTGGCCGAAGGAGCCGGCCACCGGGTTGTGCACGGCCATTTCGCCAAGGGCGCGCATGACCATGAACACGGCAGCGCCGCCGATCAGGTAGGCCAGCAGCACGGCCGGGCCTGCCATCTGGATGGCCGAGGCCGAGCCGTAGAACAGGCCGGTGCCGATGGCGGAGCCAAGGGCCATGAAACGGATGTGGCGGGCACTTAACCCGCGCTTGAGACCTTGAGCTTGTTGCATGTCACGTCCTTGAATTGTTTTTGTGGTCGTGAGATTGAGGGGCTGCTGCGCAGCCCATTCGCGGGCAAGCCCGCTCCTACATGGATTTGCCTATCGCAATTTGTGTAGGAGCGGGCTTGCCCGCGAAGGGCCGCCAAGCGGCCCCAAGGGGCATCACAGGCTTGGCAGCACACCCGTCGGCAGCAAGCCGGTCAGACTACCCTTGGCCAACAGTTCCACGGCCTTCTCGATATCCGGCGCGAAGAAACGGTCACGGTCGTAGTGCGGCACCTCGCTGCGCAGCGCCTGGCGCGCCTGCTCCAGTTTGGCCGAAGTCTTCAGGCCTTTGCGCAGGTCCAGGCCCTGGCAAGCGCCCAGCCATTCGATGGCCAGCACGCCACGGGTGTTTTCGGCCATTTCCCACAGGCGCTTGCCGGCCGCCGGGGCCATCGACACGTGGTCTTCCTGGTTGGCCGAAGTTGGCAGGCTGTCGACGCTGTGCGGGTGCGACAATGCCTTGTTCTCGCTGGCCAGGGCGGCAGCGGTCACCTGGGCGATCATGAAGCCGGAGTTGACCCCGCCGTTTTCTACCAGGAACGGCGGCAGCTGGGACATGTGCTTGTCCATCATCAGCGAGATGCGGCGCTCGCTGAGCGAGCCGATTTCAGCGATGGCCAGGGCCAGGTTGTCGGCGGCCATGGCCACCGGTTCGGCGTGGAAATTGCCGCCGGAGATCACATCACCTTCGGCAGCGAACACCAGCGGGTTGTCCGACACGGCGTTGGCTTCGATGCCCAGTACCTCGGCGGCCTGGCGCAGCTGGGTCAGGCAGGCACCCATGACCTGCGGCTGGCAGCGCAGCGAGTACGGGTCCTGGACCTTGTCGCAGTTTTTGTGTGACAGCGACACTTCACTGGAGTCGCCCAGCAGGTCGCGGAAGCAGGCGGCGGTGTCAATCTGCCCACGCTGGCCACGCACTTCGTGGACACGCGCATCGAACGGCGAACGCGAACCCAGCGCAGCTTCGACGCTCAGGCCGCCGCAGGCGATGGCAGCGGCATACAGGTCTTCGGCCTGGAACAGGCCACGCAAGGCATAGGCGGTGGAAGCCTGAGTCCCATTGAGCAGGGCCAGGCCTTCTTTGGCGGCCAGGGTCAGCGGTTCGAGGCCGGCAATCGCCAAGGCTTCGGTGGCCGGCAGCCACTGGCCCTTGTAGCGGGCCTTGCCTTCGCCCAGCAGCACCAGCGACATATGCGCCAGCGGCGCAAGGTCACCGGAGGCACCTACCGAACCTTTCAGCGGGATGTGCGGGTAGACTTCGGCGTTGACCAAGGCAATCAGCGCGTCGATGACTTTGCGGCGGATGCCGGAGAAGCCACGGCTGAGGCTGTTGATCTTCAGCACCATGATCAACCGCACCAGGTCGTCATCCAGCGGCGCGCCGATGCCGGCGGCGTGGGACAGCACCAGCGAACGCTGCAGGTTTTCCAGGTCATGGCTGGCGATGCGGGTCGAGGCCAGCAGGCCGAAACCGGTGTTGATGCCATAGGCAGTGCGGTCTTCGGCAATGATCTGTTCGACGCAGGCGACGCTGGCGTCGATGGCCGGCGCGGCGCTGGCATCCAGTTGCAGGCGCACGGGCGCGGCGTGAATCGCACGCAGCTGGGCCAGGGTCAGGGTGCCAGGCTTGAGGGTGAGTTCGGTCACTTTGCTACTCCAATCGCGTAGAGCGGCAGGCCCGTATCCAGGTGCCTGCGCGCTCCTTCTTGTTGTTCAGTATCACCCCTTGTGGGGGGCGGTCCAAAGCGAGGCGATCAACCAGTGATCATCGGCAGGTCCAGGCCCTGCTCCTTGGCGCAGTCGATGGCGATGTCGTAACCGGCATCGGCGTGGCGCATGACGCCTGTCCCTGGGTCATTGGTCAGTACCCGGGCGATGCGCTCGGCGGCCTCATCGGTACCGTCGCAGACGATGACCATGCCCGAGTGCTGCGAGAAGCCCATGCCCACGCCACCGCCATGGTGCAGCGACACCCAGGTGGCGCCGCCTGCGGTGTTCAGCAGGGCGTTGAGCAGCGGCCAGTCGGAAACAGCGTCCGAACCATCACGCATGGCCTCGGTTTCGCGGTTCGGGCTGGATACCGAGCCGGAATCGAGGTGGTCACGGCCGATCACCACCGGTGCCGACAGCTCGCCGCTGCGGACCATTTCGTTGAAGGCCAGGCCCAGCTTGGCGCGAAGGCCCAGCCCCACCCAGCAGATACGTGCCGGCAGGCCCTGGAAGCTGATGCGCTCGCGGGCCATGTCCAGCCAGCGGTGCAGGTGGGCGTCGTCAGGGATCAGTTCCTTGACCTTGGCATCGGTCTTGTAGATGTCCTCGGCTTCACCGGACAGCGCCGCCCAGCGGAACGGGCCGACCCCGCGGCAGAACAGTGGGCGGATATAGGCCGGGACGAAGCCTGGGAAGTCGAAGGCATTGGCCACGCCCTCTTCCTTGGCCATCTGGCGGATGTTGTTGCCGTAGTCGAAGGTCGGGATACCCTGCTTCTGGAAGTCCAGCATGGCCTGCACGTGCACAGCCATCGACTGCTTGGCGGCCTTGACCACTGCAGCCGGTTCGGTCTGCGCACGGTCGCGATACTGCTCCCAGGTCCAGCCGGCAGGCAGGTAGCCGTTGAGTGGGTCGTGGGCGCTGGTCTGGTCGGTGACCATGTCCGGGCGCACGCCACGTTTGACCAGCTCTGGGAGGATTTCGGCGGCATTGCCGTGCAGGGCGATGGAGATGGCCTTGCCTTCGGCGGTGTACCTGGCGATGCGTGCCAGGGCGTCGTCGAGGTCAGTGGCCTGCTCGTCGACGTAGCGGGTTTCCAGGCGGAAGTCGATACGGCTCTGCTGGCATTCGATGTTCAGCGAGCAAGCCCCGGCCAGGGTCGCGGCCAGTGGCTGCGCGCCGCCCATGCCGCCCAGGCCAGCGGTGAGTACCCACTTGCCTTTCAGGCTGCCGCCGTAGTGCTGGCGACCGGCTTCGACGAAGGTTTCATAGGTGCCCTGGACGATGCCCTGGCTGCCGATGTAGATCCAGCTGCCGGCGGTCATCTGGCCGTACATGGCCAGGCCCTTGGCATCCAGTTCGTTGAAGTGTTCCCAGTTGGCCCAGTGTGGCACCAGGTTGGAGTTGGCGATCAGCACGCGCGGTGCGTTGCTGTGGGTCTTGAACACACCGACCGGCTTGCCCGACTGCACCAGCAGGGTTTCGTCGTCTTCCAGGCGGGTCAGGGTTTCAACGATCTTGTCGTAGCAGGCCCAGTTGCGCGCAGCGCGGCCGATACCGCCATATACCACCAGCTCTTTCGGGTTTTCCGCGACCTGTGGATCGAGGTTGTTCATCAGCATGCGCAGTGGCGCTTCGGTCAGCCAGCTTTTGGCGGTCAGCTTGTTGCCACGTGGGGCACGGATTTCAACGTCACGGTATTTGTTGTTGTCGGTCACGGGAAAGGTCCTCTGCGGTCGTCCGCGGGCGGGTAAGTCGTGGTCAATATACAAACACACCTTTACTTGTATGTACAAGCATGGACAACCAAAATAATCGGACCTTGCCGTTCCTACCTTGACTTCTTGGGGGTAAAGCGAGCGCCGGTCCGGCTTGAGTTCTGCGGCGGTGCGTAGATCGAGCGCCGGTCCGGCTAAAGTTCTGCGGCGGTGCGTAGATCGAGCGCCGCCCGCGCGGCGCTTCGCGGG
>NZ_JBICKE010000040.1:0-22750 GCF_043103865.1 Pseudomonas sp. yb_5 | reverse complement strand
GAGCACGGCAGTCTTCAAGGCTGAGGGAGTGCCTGGGAGGGGATCCGCGAAGAGGCCGGCCCAGGCAGTACATCAGCGAGACGTCAGTGCGTAGTGCGAGGTTCAGTGGGCATCTGCACCTGGGCTATTGCGGACTCGAGCAAAGCTCTCAAGGTCTCCAGTTCATGCATCGAGGTCATCATCAGAATCGACGCGGGTGACTTGGGCTGCAGCAGCATTGCCTGATGCACGACGGTCGCTGCGCATAACGCGTAGTCCGTAGCCTGAATCAGGGTGTCTTCCAGGGAAAGAACGTTGTGCGGTGGATCAGGTACTATTTTCAGCATAAACCCTCTCAGTGCCTTACAGGGCTGCCGCAGTACCGCTGTCAAACGGAAGGGTGGCAGCTGTTTGTGGGTTGACAGACCGGGGGCACTGAGAATCCCGGCGCACACGAAGGTGCCCCACGCACAGCTGCCATAACTGGCATTGCACATGCTCTCAGTGAACCACGGTCTGTCAAAACCGTGCCGCCAATGGGTAGCGACAGGCCGAGACTAGGGCTGACTATTTCCATGTGCAACGAAAATCAGGCGCGAGGAGTATCTTTGGGAAATGGCCTACAAGGAAGGGGTTATTTCTGATTTTTCGACCCGCTCCCGTTCCTCAAAAACCTAAACAGGAAACAGGCGGGCAAAAGAAAGCCCGCCGAGGCGGGCAAAGTACTATCACGTAGGGATAGCTTCATCCTGCCCAAGCCACTGTGAAAATTGGGTGAAAGAAAAGTCCCCATAACGTGATCACCCACTGACGTTAGCAATGCCTCGCGCCCTTTAAAGCTGGGCTTTCTGCCGCTGGTGGCGCTGAAAGCGGGTAACCGCGATCTGGACGATAGCTGCCACGAGGCACAGCAGGCCGACTTTCCAGCTGCCCTCCAGGCCGTAATGCTCGGCGATCTTCCCAGTGATGATGACGCTAACGAAGATAGCGAAAGGCAGAATCAGTTTGTTCATCAGGTCTTCCAGCAGGCTGCAAAGGGCTCGAGTGAATACGCAGTTCACCCAGCGGAATGCCGCGATCTTAGCAAATCCGATTCCGGCTTTGTGGTAAGGCCTGCATGTGCAGCCCCCGGGCGAGCAGTACTCGCGGCAGGCATTGTTTGTATCAAAATGCCGGTCCGCCTGGCTGCCGTCGCCGAAAGCTGTCACGCCCATTGCGAATTTCCGTGTTTCAGCTAACTTGTACAAAAAACCTGTACAAGAATGAGGCTTTGTACATGTATTGCCAGTGGCCCTTCACGCTGTACTTTGACGGCGCCTGCCCCTTGTGCGCTCGGGAGATCGCCTTCCTGCGCAGGAAATCGACCGGGGGAAAGCTCATCCTGGTTGACATCAGTGCTGATGATTTCGATGCAGGGGCGTTGGGCTTGGCAGTCGAGCAACTGAGGTCATGCCTGCATGGAAGGTTCGCGAGCGGGCACTGGGTTACAGGCTTGGACGCCACCTTGTGGAGTTGGCGTGCTGCGGATGTGGGCCTGTGGGTCGCGCCACTGGCCTGGCGTCCGCTACGTCCCCTGTTTTCGGTTCTTTACAGGCTGTTCTGTCGATTGAGGCCACACTTGGCCTGGCTACCACATCCCGATGGCGGGCACCGTTGTAGCGGTGAGGAGTCCAAATGTCACATTCGTTAGCCGAGCACTTTCATGAAATCCTCGTCGGCATTGGTGAGAACCCGCAGCGCGAAGGGCTTCTGGACACACCCCGGCGTGCGGCAAAAGCGATGCAGTACTTGTGCAACGGGTATGCCCAGGATCTTCACGAGGTCGTAAACGGTGCTCTGTTCGAGAGTGAAAACGATGAAATGATTGTGGTGCGTGACATTGAGCTCTACTCATTGTGCGAACACCACATGCTGCCGTTCATTGGCAAGGCTCATGTCGCGTACCTGCCAACAGGGCGTGTGTTAGGGCTTTCCAAGGTTGCACGCGTGGTGGATATGTTCGCCCGTCGTTTACAGATACAGGAAAACCTCACGCGGCAAATTGCGTATGCCGTGCAGGAAGTCACGGATGCCGCAGGGGTAGCGGTCGTGATCGAAGCCAAGCATATGTGCATGATGATGCGCGGTATAGAGAAGCAGAACTCGGTGATGATTTCATCCGTGATGTTAGGTGCATTTCGCGACGCACCCTCGACGCGACACGAATTCCTGAACCTCATTGGACGACACAATTGACACCCGGTCCTGAACCGTCGCGAAGGGGCGCCCAGATGAATACCGATGCTACTGCGATATCTCCAAGCCGCTTCGCTGTCCTGGGTTACGGCGGTCTGCTGCCGTTTATTGGTTTGACGCTGCTCATCCTTTTTTGGGCTGAGTATCGAGCGTTTTTCTCGATGATGCTGGTTGGCTATGGCGCGGTGATATTGAGCTTCGTCGGTGCCCTGCACTGGGGGTTTGCCATGACGTTGCAGGGTTTGCCCGCGAAGCAGCGTCAAGAGCGACTGGTGTGGAGCGTTATACCGGCCCTGATCGGTTGGGTTGGCACGTTGCTGCCTGTGCCATTGGGATGTCTGGTGTTGACCTTTGGTTTTATCGGCCATCTTTGGCAGGATCGCAAACTGGCGCAAGCGATGCCTGGGTGGTATCTGCCGATGCGCGTGCATCTCACAGCTGTCGCGAGCCTCTGTTTGCTGCTCAGTGCGCTCGCCGTATTCATTGTTTTTTGAAACCCCAATCCACGCTTCGATCCGTTCTACCCTGCCAGGGTGAGCGCTACGGATAACCCAGTCGCGGGGCTGCGCGGCTTGCTTTTCGTTCCATGAATAGACGCTCTCCCACTCAACACTATGCATCCGTCTGTGTCTCTGCTCCCTGATGCGCTTGAGCGGCTGAGCGCTGGGCGGCAAGCACTTGTTGCGCGGTCAGCTCGATGTAGTCGAACACCGCCTCGGGGACCCTGTACAGGTACTGCTTACGCCGATTGTTTGACACGCTCCCGCCATTGCTCAGGCACATCATGACCAAGTTTGCGAGGTCGCTGCCGCGAACATCGAATCGCTCATCAACGGCCCTGTAGACGGCGTCATAGTTTTCCAGAAAGGCCGTCTCATCGCGCAGCTCGACCTCCAGCGCAGGTGAATACAACGCACTGCGTGGCATCCCAGAATCGGCAGATCGCGTCAGCTCCGATGAACTCAAATGTAAACTGCTCGTGATCGATCCATTGCACTTGCCAGTATTCTCGCACGGGCCCGGAATATCCCTGAAGTGTCTCCAGATACAGGCGTTCTTCGCGTTTCATGGCAACCGAAACAGGAAGCAACAGGCCGTTTTCAAGCGCCCGTTCCCATCCATGAACGGGTGGAGGAACACGAACCCGAATGAAATGATGCTTGCCGCCATCACGGCCGACAGATTGCCTTGTGGATTATCATCGGTGCGGCGCGTGGCCGGCCCTCGCAGCTTTTTACAGCTGCCTTCAAGGCCATAACGCACGGCGATCTTCCTGGCGATGATGACGCTGACGGTGATTTGTTTCTGAATGTGTGATCTCTCCCGCTCAATTTTCGTCAAGAAGACTGCCCCTCGCCGTCGTCTGGGGATTGATACAGGGCCTTCCATGCAAACGCTGTTGAACGAGATTCTTGACGAAGTACGTCCCTTGATCGGCAAGGGCAAAGTCGCTGACTACATTCCCGCGCTGGCTGACGTGCCGGCGAACCAACTGGGTATCGCTGTCTATGGCAACGATGGCAGTTACCACTGCGCAGGCGATGCGCAGGTGCCATTCTCGGTGCAGAGCATTTCCAAGGTGTTCAGCCTGGTTCAGGCCATTGGCCATTCGGGTGAAGCCATTTGGGAGCGGTTGGGGCATGAGCCTTCGGGGCAGCCGTTCAACTCATTGGTGCAGCTGGAGTTCGAGCGTGGGCGGCCGCGTAACCCGTTCATCAATGCCGGGGCATTGGTGATCTGCGATATCAATCAGTCGCGCTTCGCGGCCCCCACGTTGTCGATGCGCGATTTTGTCCGACGGCTTTCAGGCAACCCTCACATCTCGATCAATACCCGGGTCGCTGATTCGGAATATCAGTTCCGCGCGCGCAACGCTGCCATGGCGTACCTGATGCAGTCATTTGGCAATTTCCATAACGAGGTCGAGACGGTGCTGCGCAGTTACTTCAGTTACTGCGCACTGCAAATGAACTGCCTGGACCTGGCGCGGGCCTTCTGCTTCCTGGCCAATGATGGGTTCTGCAAGCACAGCGGTGAGCAGATCCTGACACGGCGCCAGACCCAACAAGTGAACTCGATCATGGCCACCAGCGGGCTGTATGACGAGGCGGGGAATTTCGCCTTCAGGGTGGGTTTGCCTGGCAAGAGTGGCGTGGGTGGCGGTATCGTGGCGATCGTGCCGGGTCAATTCACCGTATGCGTGTGGTCGCCAGAGCTGAATGCGGCGGGCAACTCCCTGGCCGGGATGGCGGCGCTTGAGCTGCTGAGTTCACGAATCGGATGGTCGGTGTTCTGATCTGCGAACTCAGGGGGCATCAGGCGTCGCCCTGGCGAGGCACACCGGAAATGGAACCTATCGAAGATGACCCGCGAAGCGTTTGCCCCTTATCAGTCTCTTGCCACTGACTTGCTGAAGTATCTGCCGTCCGACCAGAGTGATGGCTCCCACGACTTGGCCCATATTCATCGCGTGTGGGTCAATGCGCAGCGGATCCAGCGGGTAGAGGGTGGCGACCTTGAAATCTTGCTTGCGGCGACGGTGCTGCACGACTGTGTGGCAGTGGAAAAGCATTCGCCGTTACGTGGGCAGGCCTCGACGTTGTCGGCGAACAAGGCTGCATCAGCCCTTGCAGAGATGGGCTGGCCGAGTGGGCGTGTTGAGCAGGTAGTGCATGCGATCAAAACCCACAGTTACTCGGCGGGGTTCGAACCGCTGACACGTGAGGCCTGCATCCTTCAGGACAGTGACCGGCTTGACGCCATAGGCGCGGTGGGTATTGCCCGGTGTTTTTACGTCTCCGGGCGAATGGGGTCGGCGCTCTATGACTTCGAGAATCCTGCCGCGCAGCAGAGGGCGTACCAGGACGGGGCGTATGCCATCGAGCACTTCCAGACCAAACTGCTCAAGCTTGCCTCGGGCTTTAAAACCCAAGAAGGGGCTCGCCTTGCTGCCGAGCGTCATACCCGGCTTGAAACCTTTCTTACCCAGTTCATGGACGAAATTACCGGGGCAGGTTAGTCATGCCGGGCTCGTACCGTCACTTGAATTCAGTCAGCCCAGCGCCACAGCGGCTCATCCAGCAACCCAACCCCCCGCAGATGGGTTTGCCCTTGTATTTTTTCCAGCTCTAGCACATTGCACCCGTCACAGGCTGCCAGCGCGTTGATTAATGGCGCACTGTGCGATACCACCCAAACCTGGCTACGGCGTGATGCACGAATGATCAGCCGCGCCAAGGCCGGGAGCAGGTCCGCGTGCAGACTGGTTTCCGGTTCGTTCAAGACCATCAGCGATGGCGGCCGTGGTGTGAGCAGGGCGGCCATCAGCAGAAGATAGCGCAGGGTGCCATCCGACAATTCAGCACCCTCGAGCGGGCGCAAAAGCCCGTGCTGGTGCAGCCTTACACTGAACAGCCCGCCAGGTGGCGCATTGATCTCCAGACGGCTGCCGGGAAACGCGTCATTCAGCGCCTCCACCAGATCCTCCACATCGCCAATTTCGATAATGGTCTGCAACGCCGAGGCCAGGTTGCGCCCGTCGTGATGCAGCACCGGCGAGCGAGTGCCCAGTTGGGGTTGACGGCAAGGCGCATCACGGTCAATCCGGAAGTGATCATAAAACCGCCAGCTATTGATGAATGCGCGCAGGTCACCGATTTCCGGTGCCTGGCGGGGCCGGCCGACGATGTTGAAGAAGCTCTCGCCGCTGTCAGCATGCTGATCGAGCACCGCCCAGCTGTTGCCCTCGCGGGCCCGCACCAGGGCGTTCTTGCGCTCGACCAGCAAGGAAGAGGGCCGATAGGCGCCAGCGCCCCAGATGGCCTCGCACTTTATTTCGGGGTCGAGCATGAACGCGGTCGGATACGGCAGGGGAATTGGCAGGCCGAGGGTGATGGCAAACCCGAAGTCCTCGGTGGCAAAGCCCAGGCGCAGGCGCCTGGCTTCGCTCGGATGCTGGCCTTGGATGGGCACTTCGCCGCGCCGCATTCGTGCGCTGGTTTCCGGGCCGGCCCACCAGGTCGAATCCAGCCCGCCTTCACGGGCGAGGGCTTCGACCACACCGCCCTGTGCGGTTTCGGCCAGCAGGCGCAGTGCCTTGTACAGGTTGGATTTGCCGCTGCCATTGGCGCCGGTCACCAGGTTGAGTTGGCCCAGCGGCAGCACCAGGTGGTTGATCGAGCGGTAGTTGCCGATGGCGAGGGTAGTGAGCATGCAGTGCTTCCCAGCGTGGACCAGGCGACCGATTGTGGCCGAAGCGTGCCTGCCTTGTCAGCCTCTCTGCTGAGGCTGTTGCAAGTGAAGCAGGCGTGCGCACCGTCTATAGTGTGAGGCAACCTCTCGCGCAAAGGATGCTCACATGGCCAGATCAACAATCATGACAGCCGTTGTCACCTCATTGGCGGTGGCCTTGGCCTCTGGCCCGGCGCTCGCCGACCCGGGTAACGGCAAAGGCCAGGGCCAAGGTCAGGGGCACGGCAAGGGCCAGGCTCAGCATGCCCAGGGCCAGGGCAATCCGGGCGGCCACAAGCAGAGCGCCGGCGGCAATAACTGGCACGGCGGCCCGTCCATCGACCGTGGCGATGTACTGGGCATCCTCGGTGGCCACCGCAACTACTGGAGTCCGGGCCCGGCATTGCCTCCCGGCATTCAGAAGAACCTGGCCCGCGGCAAGCCTCTGCCGCCCGGTATCGCCAAGAAACTGGATGGCCGTCTGTTGGGGCAGTTGCCTCACTATGACGGGTATGAATGGATGCAGGCAGGCGCAGACCTGATACTGGTCGCCGTGGCGACCGGTATCATCTATGAGGTGTTGAACGGGGCGTTCGACTAAGGCCCGGGTGCGAGCAGTCCGCCCGGTCCCTGCAGGCGCTGGCGTGCCTGCGATGGGCTGCGCAGCAGCCCAATGGTCTATCAACGCCGTCGCAACACGGCGGCCAGTCCAATGGTCAGCACCACAGCGCACAGCATGGCCAGCCCGATGGTCACGCCAACGCCCCACGTTTCCAGCAGCCCCGCCAAGACCAGATAGAACGCAATCACCCCCACTGCGCCGATCGCATTGCCCCGCACCATCGCCGCCATCCCGGCTCGCCCGCCCTGCACATGGGCGAACACCACCAGTGGCCACGCAATCACCGGAATCGGCGCCAGCATCCCGCTGGTCGCCGGGCCCAGCCAACTGGCCAGGCTGGTGGTGATCATCAGCAGGGAAGTGGCAGATACCATGCGCAACGGGATTTCCCAGTGCCGGTGCCGGGGGCGGGCCAAGGTATCAGGTTTGGGCTCGCGGCCGCTGGCGCGGATCAGCACGCCGATCAGCACCAACGCCACTGCAATCGACAGGTACAGGCTGCCCCAGTGGGTAAAGGCATAGGCCGCCAGGCCATAGAACAGCAACGCCAGCAGTACGGCCACGGCGATGCCGAGTGTGCGCGTGGCCAGCAGGTAGATGGTGTAGGTGGCCTGCACCGCCGCCAGGCCGCCCAGTGCGCCGGGCAGTGCGCCCAGGGCGAAGGCCGTGCCCTGTTCCAGGCACAGGAAGGTCATCACCAGCGCCGAGGTGATCGGCAGGCCGGACAGCAAACCGCCTAGCAGGCCGCCCCAGCGCCGGGAGGCGAGGGAGATGGCCCACATCAGCAGGGGGGTGATGGTGAGTTTCAGGTAAAACAGGGTCATTGCGGGTGCATCCAGGCTTGATGAAGGTGCGCCCGCCTTCGACATTGGGTCGGGCGCGGGTGAATCAGCCGCGGCTGGCCTCCAAGGCCTGGGCCAGGTCGGCGATGATGTCGTCACTGTGTTCGATGCCGATTGACAGGCGCACCATGTCCCGTGGCACGCCGGCCTTCTCCAGTTCCTCGTCGTTGAGCTGACGATGGGTAGTGGAAGCGGGATGGCAGGCCAGTGACTTGGCGTCGCCGATGTTCACCAGGCGTACCACCAGCTGCAACGCGTCGATGAAGCGCGCGCCAGCCGCCTGGCCACCCTTGATACCGAACGACAGGATCGACGCCGGCTTGCCGCCGGTGTAGCGCTGGGCCAGTTCATGTTCGGGGTGGTCGGGCAGCCCGGCGAACTTCACCCAGGCCACTTGCTCGTGGGCTTGCAGGTAATGGGCGACCTTTAGCGCGTTCTCGGTATGGCGCTCCATGCGCAGGGCCAGGGTTTCCAGGCCTTGCAGGATCAGGAAGGCGTTGAACGGCGACAGCGCGGCGCCGGTGTTGCGCAAGGGCACCACACGGCAGCGGCCGATGAAGGCGGCAGGCCCGAAAGCTTCGGTGTAGGTGACGCCGTGGTAGGACGGGTCGGGGGTGTTGAGCAGGGCGAAGCGTTCCTTGTTCTCGGCCCAGGGGAATTTGCCGGAGTCGATGACGATGCCGCCGATGCTGGTGCCGTGGCCGCCGATGTACTTGGTCAGCGAGTGCACGACGATGTCGGCGCCGTGCTCGAACGGCCGGCACAGCACCGGGGTGGCCACGGTGTTGTCGACGATCAGCGGCACCCCGTGGCGGTGGGCGGCCTCGGCCAGCGCGGCGATATCGACGATATTGCCGGCGGGGTTGCCGATGGACTCGCAGAATACCGCTTTGGTACGCGCGTCGATCAGCGCTTCGAGGGCGGCGATATCGTCATGGGCCGCGAAGCGGGTGTGGATACCCATGCGTGGCAGGGTGTGCGCCAGCAGGTTGTAGGTGCCACCGTACAGCTTGGCCACCGAGACGATATTGTCGCCGGCTTCGGCGACGGTCTGGATGGCGTAGGTGATAGCCGCCATGCCCGAGGCTACGGCCAGCGCGCCAACCCCGCCTTCCAGGGCGGCCATGCGCTGCTCGAGCACGTCGTTGGTGGGGTTCATGATGCGTGAGTAGATGTTGCCGGCAACCTTCAGGTCAAACAGGTCGGCGCCGTGCTGGGTGTCATCGAAGGCGAAGGAGGTGGTCTGGTAGATCGGTACGGCCACCGCCTTGGTGGTCGGGTCGGGGCTGAAGCCCGCATGGATGGCAAGCGTTTCCAGCTTCATGCAATCGTTCCTTGAGCGTGGGTGGAAGCGCTCGAGCATGCGGCGGCGAGCAGGCGTGGGTCAAGGGTGTCGCTCTGGCGCGACAGCACTCACCTTGGCCGCCCAAACCGCTTGCGATACTCAGCCGGCGTCACCCCCACATGCTTCACAAACGTTCGCCGCAACGTGTCGGCATTGGCAAACCCACACAGCGCGGCCACTTGCTTTGGCGCCTCCCGCCCAGTTTCCAGTCGCGCCCGTGCGGCACTCACACGTGCCAACTCCACCCAGGCTGCCGGTGTCATGCCTACATCGTGTTGAAATACCCGTGCAAAATGCCTGGGGCTGAGCCCAACCCTTGCAGCCAGGGCGGCAATCCCATGGTCCAGTGCCGGGTTGGCGGCCACGTACCGCTGCAATTCTTGTAGCGCCGAGCGTCCGACAGGTGACGTGCCGCCTTGGCGGCTGAACTGCAGTTGCCCGCCAGGCCGTTTGAAGTACATCACCAGCTGTCCCGCTACCTGTTTGGCAACGTTACCCCCAAGGTCCTCTTCCACAAGGGACAGGGCCAGATCCAGGCCAGCCGTCACCCCGGCGGCAGTACGCAGTTTGCCGTCGTGCACCTGAATGGCATCGGCGTCCACTTGCACCCGGGGATAACGCTCGGCCAGCGTTTGCACCACGGACCAGTGGGTGGTCGCGCGGCGATCATCCAGCAACCCTGCAGCTGCCAGGGCAAATGCCCCGGTGCACACCGAACCGTAGCGGCGGCAAGTATCAGCGCGCAGGCGCAGCCAATCAAGAATGCCCGGGCGCAGGTACTGGTCAGCGGCATGTGGCGTGCCGGCAACCAGCAAGGTGTCGATGGCTCCCAGCGCTTCCCCGATCCAGCCGTCAGCGACCAACCGAGTGCCGGAAGAGCTGACCAGCGGCCCTGGCTCGCAAGCCAGCAGCAGCAGGCGATAGGCGACACGACCGGCTTGGCGGTTAGCCTCGGCGAAAACATCGAGCGGGCCGCTGGCATCCAGCAGTTGTACGCCGGGCATGGCCAGAATGGCGACGGTCATGGGAGGAGGGGGCATGATGGCTCCAGGCAGTTTACAGCAAGTCCGTTATTCATCGACAATGGCAGTATATGGCGTTACAAGTCAATTGAGGACATTGGCGCGCAGCTTCAAACTGACCGCGTCATCAACCCACCCAAGGAGCGACCATGTCCTCATCCATCGCCGGTATCCAGGTGCCTGACAGCGCCATGGCCCGGGAAATCACAGAACTTGTGCGCGACACGGCTTCACCACTGCTCTTCCACCATTCCAGCCGGGTTTTCTATTTTGCTGCCCTTGCCGGGCAGCGGTTAGGGCTGCGTTATGACAGCGAACTGCTTTACGCGGGTTGTATGTTCCATGACATGGGGTTGACCCATGAGCACAGTAGCGAATGCTGCCGCTTCGAGGTTGATGGCGCCAACGCAGCGCGTGATTTCCTACAGTGTCGTGGCGTGGACGAGCGCGATGTCGAACGCGTGTGGACAGCGATCGCGCTGCATACCACGCCGGGAATTCCAGAGCACATGCACCCCCTGATAGCCCTGGTAACGGCGGGGGTAGAGACCGATGTGCTGGGGCTGCATCACGAGGGGCTGGGTAATGCCGCACGGGATGCGGTGGTGCAAGCTCACCCGCGTGGGAGGGATTTCAAGGAGGCCATCATCCAGGCGTTTTACGAGGGGATCCGGCATAAGCCGCAGACCACCTTTGGTAATGTGAAGGCGGATGTCATCGCGGACAAAGAGCCGGCCTTTCGGCCGGGGAATTTCTGCAGCATCATTCGTCAGTCTTGTTGGGCAAGCTGAACAGCGAGCCCGCAGACTGCAGCACCCGCTCGCCGGCGAGGCGCTTTATGGCGTGCATGGTAATGCGCAGGTTGGCAGTTGTTCCTGCTCCAGGTCTGGTGCCTGAGGCGAGCGCACTCTGTTCGCCACCCCAAACGGTACATGCACCATCGGCAGGTTCCCCGCTGGCGATTGCAAGTGCGTGCGCTGGTCGTCGAAAAATACATGCGGTTTCAAGATCGACAACACCCTGGGCTTATCCATACCGCCTAGAAAAAAGCACTCATCCGGCGAAACGCCCCAGTCCTTCAAGGTCGTCACTACCCGCTCATGCGAGGGCGCGTTGCGCGCCGTGACGATGGCAATACGCAGGATCCGCTGGTACGTCGGGTCTTCGGCCAGCTTGTGGTCCTCCAGCATGCGTATCCGCGAGAGCTTGCGGTAAAGGTCTGCCAAGGGCCCCGGCGAATGCGGGGTGCCCTTGTGCATGCGCTCGTGTTCCTGAAAGTCGTCCAGGTTGTCGTTGCGCTTGTACACACTCTCTGCCTCGTCGTCGGCAATCACGCCATCGAAGTCGAAGGCCACCCGCAGCTCGGTGTCGATTTCATCATCGTAGATGCGCGTAGGCAGCACACGCCCGGCAGGGTAGTTGGCGTCGATGGCCTTTTGCACATCTTCCTCGTTGGCACTGAGGAACAGCGAAGCATTGAACGCGGGGATGTACTCGTAGGGCGAGCGGCCTGACATGAATGCCGCACGGGTGATGTCCAACTGATAGTGGCTGATGGAGCGGAATACCCGCAGGCCGGTTTCCGGCGAGTTGCGGGAGAGCAGCACCACTTCCACCGGCAACTGGTCGGGGAACGCCTTGTTGATGCTCAGGAAGCGGCGAATGAACGGCAGCGCCACCCCCCTGGGAAACGGCTCGTCCAGGTTCTGTTCCTGGTGTTGGCGGTACGCCTCGACACCTTGTGTCTGGTAGATGTCATCGGAGACGGAGAGGTCGAACAGCGCACTCGAGGCAACGCCGATGACCAGTTTTTCTTCAATGGGGTAGGGCATGAAGCGGCTCCTGCGAGTGGCTTGAAGGCAAGTGTACGCGCACGCTCTGACGAAAGCCGTCAATTGCACGACTCATCAGTGGATTAGATGATGTCATTTTGATAGCTTCCCGCCCCTTACCGCAGTATCCGGATAGTGATTGATGAACCAGCTACATGAACACGGCACCCTGGCTCCGCTTGCCGAGGCGAATGGGAACAGGATGCACGAGCCCCACCTTGAGGCGGACGCTTCGACCCTGCGGGCCACCGAACACGAAGCACTGCAGGCCAGTATCGAGGCGCTGAACAAAAAGCTGGTGGCAAGCACCCTGGCCCGTGTGCAGAAGGAAGGGGCGATCCACAAGAGCCTTGAGCAGTACCAGCAGCAACTGGCCGCCAGCAACCAGGCTCGGGAGGGGCTGTCCATCACGGTGACCACGGCGCTGAAGAAGCTCGTACTGGCAACCAGCGCCCAGGCAGACCGCATGGACAGTGTGGAGGCACGGTTGACCGGCCTGGCCAAGCACCAATGTGGATGCGCGTCGCAGTCAGCGCCCGGTTGGCCAGCGTATCTGGAACGTCATGCCGTGTCGTTGGTCGCCTTGGCCGTGGCGGTCTTTACGCTGGGGCTGCACCTGCTGCGATAGTGCGACCTGAAGGTGACGCCGAGCCGGCATGAATAGCTAAAGGTCAAGATGTAGTCGTTGCGCGTATCTATCGGCTCATGCGCTCCTTCGACCATGCTCGCGAACTGCCCGCCGATGAACCACGCCGGCCACGCACTTCAGCACATACCCCAACACCACCGCCGCCCCTGCACTGGCAAAGATCATTTCCCGCCCGGCACTCTGTTGCTGCAAGGCCACTAACGCCGGCGCTGCCGCCGCGGCCCCCAGTTGCAGCGCACTGACCCAGGGCGTCAACGTGCCGCGTGGATCATTGGTGGCAATTGCCCCCATGTAGTAGGTTAGCGCCAGCACCCAGCCGAAGTTCATCAGAAACAGAGCCATGCACAGCTGATCGGCATCATGCGTATAGCGCGCCAGCAGGGTGATTGACACCAGTACTACCAGCGAGCCCAGGCCGATCATCGGGCCACGGCTCACCCGTGCGCCCAGCAGGCTGGGCAGGGCGCCGCCAGGCAAGCCACCCAGTATTCCCAGCCCGAACGCCCAGCCCACATCCACTGCGTCGATGCCACGTTCGCGCGCCAACTGTTCGACAAACCCCCACAACGAATAGATGGCCAGCTGCAGGAACAGCATCCCCAGCAGGGCGTAGTGCCCGATAATCGCCGAGCCGCCGCTTGGTTGTGCCAGGCGCACTGGCGTTGCATGCTGCAGCCGTACCGGAATGAACAACGCAGCCACAGCGATCAGCACGAACCAGAAACCCAGTGATGCAATCGCCGTGCGGTGACCGAACTGCTCTGCCAGTTGTGGCAGGCACGTCGCGTACAGGGCAAAGACAGCGGTTTGAATCAGCAGCGACAGGCCGTACGAGCGATCCTGGCCCGGCAGCCGGCCGAGCCCGCTGATCGACCCGGCATACAGCAGACCCGCAGCGATACCACAGGCAAAACGGCACAGAATCAACGTCGTCAAAGTGTCCAGCGCAGCGCTGAGGACGTTCAACATCAGCGCTGCAAAGGCTGCCGCCAGGTACAGCCCACGGCCACCCGGGTGACGCCTGGGTATCGACAGCAGCAGGCAACCGAGCAGTGTTCCGCTCATTTCACTGGAAAGTACCCAGCCCTGTTGGCTCAGGTCCAGATGCAACCGCTCGGCCAGCAGGCCGATGAAGATGGGTTGTACGCCAATGATGATCAGCGCCGTGGCGGCGATGTAGATCAGCGCAGCACGCAGAAGCAGGGTGTTGTTATTGTTGTGCATGGTCGGGTCCGGGGTCAGGCGCGGGGCAGGGTACCTGCATCGTGGGTGATACGGCCGTTCATCACGGTCAGCGCTACTTCGGTATTGCCGATCTGGTAGCGGTCCAGTTCGAACAGGTCCTGCTCCAGCACGATGATGTCGGCACGCTTGCCAACGGTGATCGAGCCGATTTCCCGTTCCAGGCCCAGTTGGTAGGCACCGTTGAGCGTATAGGCGGCGATCAGTTGCGGGATACTCAGGCGCTCGTCGGCATCGGGCATTACAGGGGCGTCGGGTTCGCCACTGAGCTGGCGGGTGTGGCCCGATTCGATGTGTTCCACCGGCTTGTGCTGGCATCGGCATTGGCAGACCAGGCCGTCCATGCCGATGGACACGGTCACACCCTGGTCGATGAAGCTGCGGAATTTGTACATCGACGCCCAGCGTGGGTAGCCATAGGCCTGCTGGATGGCCTCGGCGTAGGCGTCGACCACGCCCCACTGCAACTGGGTGTTGGCCATGACGCCGATGCGGCGAAAGCGCGGGATGTCGTCGGGGTGGGTGAGGAAGGCGTGAGTGATGACGTGGCGACGGTCGCGGGGCGGGTTGCTGGAGAACGTGCGCTCGAACACGTCCAGCGCCATGCGCACGGCGGCATCGCCCACTGCATGCACCATCACGTCGATACCGAGGGCGTCGGCCTTGCGCACATGGCCCTCGAACACTTCCTCGGGCATCGTCGTCGAACCGCAGCTGTGTGGCTTGTCGCAATAGGGCTCGAGCAGGAATGCGGTGTGGTTCAGCTCGGTCCCGTCCAGCATCAGCTTGAGGGTCTGCGCCTTGACCAGCGGCGAGTCGTAGCGTTCGCGCAGGGCTTGCAGCCGAGTGACCGGGTCGTCTTCGGTGCCCATGTTGATGTAGCTGCCGACCACCCGCAGTTTCAGGCGCTCTTCACGCTCCAGTTGCTGCAGGGTTTCATACAGCAGCGACTGGTCGCCGGCGGGGTCGAGGAAACCGGCATCGAATACTGTGGTAATCCCGGCCGCCACCAGTTTCTCTTGCCAGAAGGGGATCGAGCGCAGGTACAGGTCGATGCCCGTCGGCAGGTAGCCGGCTTCGCTCAGGCGTTGCATCAGTAGCGAATAGGCGGCGCAGTCAATGATCACGCCTGTGGGCTCGCCGGTGATCGGGTCCTTTTCGAACCAGCTGGCGCCTTCTTCTACCGCCGGGGTGTTGCGGTCGATGCCGGCAGCGTTCAGGGCGAAGCTGTTGACCCACATGGTGTGATAGTCGGTGGACAGCAGGCACACGGGCTTGTCCGGACAGATGGCATCCAGTACTTCGCGGCGCAACATGTGCCCAGGCATCAACGGCTGGATCCAGCCCATGCCGGTAATGGCTTTTTCAGAGGGGTTGGCCTCGACGTAGGCCTTGAGCAGGGCCAGCACCTGTTGTGGGTCTGTGTGGTTGACCAGCGCCTGAAAGGCAAAGGCGGTAGAGGAAAAGTGCCAGTGAGACTCGACGAAGCCCGGCAGCACCAGTTTGCCGCCGGCATCCAGCAGCCGCGTGGCAGGGCCGGCGTACGCCATGACGCTGCCGCGGTCGCCCACGCAAACGATGCGTTCGCCGCAGATGGCCACCGCCTCGGCCCAGGGCCTGTGCGGGTCGACCGTGTAGATGCGGGCATTGTGGACAATGAGGTCTGCGGCGGTGGACATGGCAACTCCCGGGTCAGAATAGAGCATTAGTTTTGAGTTGATTAAAACCTTTAGTCAATAAAATATTTTTGCGGCTCAGCTTTGCGTTATGCTGGGCGCCGACGTGTACGGATCGAAAAGGTGTAAACGTGAGCGGATTGCGCGAGCAGCAGAAGGCGATGCGTCGTGAAACCATCAGCCGAACGGCGCTAGGCCTGTTTGAAACACAGGGTTACCAGACCACCACCATGGAGCAGATCGCGCGCCTGGCCGCAGTGTCGGTGCCCACGGTGTTTGCCTACTTCGGCAGCAAGCAGGAGATTTTGCTGGAGAAGCTCCGCGAGGCCGACCACCGGGCGGTGACCGAAGCCCGGCGGCGCCTGCCGGAATTCGACGATGCGCTGGAGGCCCTGTGCTGTTACGAAGCGCACTTGACCGATTACGCATTCGAGGTGCTGCCTGCACCGCTCTGGCGCGAGATATTGCCGCCGTTGCTGCCGTTGCTGGGGGCTGAGCAGCAGGGCGTGCCGGATGCCTACAGGCGGGTCAACGACGCGTTGGTCAACGAGTTGAAGTGCCTGCTACAGGACTTGTGCGACAGCGGCAGGCTGGCGGCTGGGCTGGACGTGGGCTATGCGGCGTTCCTGATCAACGACTACGGGCACCTTCAGTTGCTGCGCCTTTGCAGCCGCGAGCCGCTGGACATGGCGGCACACCGGGCGGATGTGCGGCGGTTCATGGGCTTTATCCTGGCCGGCATGCAAGCGTGATGAGACTGATCAGGGCGCGCGTGGGCGGCCCTGTCGCGACACGAGGCCGGCCCTACAGGCCGCCAGATAGCTGCTCCACCAGAAAATCCACAAACACCCGCACCCGCGCCGGCATCGCCGGGCCGCCGACGAACACCGCATGAATCGGTTCCCGATCACCAGGGTTGTAAGCCTCCAGCAACGGCACCAGTTGCCCGTTGGCCAGGTCATCGGCCACGGTAAAGGTGCCGATACGCGTCACACCGGCGCCCAGCCTGGCCAACTGCGCCAGCGCCTCGCCACTGCTGCATTCGATATTCCCTTTAACCTTCAGTGAGAACGTATGCCCGTCGCGGTGAAACGGCCAGTCGGGCATCGCGCGGCGGAAGTTGAAGCGCAGGCAGTTGTGCCGGGCCAGGTCTTCAGGTGCAAGCGGGGTACCGTAGCGTTGCAGGTATTCAGGCGAGGCCACCACTACCTGGCCGGTCTCGCCAATGGCGCGGGCGCTCAACGAGCTGTCCGGCAGGTGACCGAAGCGCAGCGCCACGTCGGCCTGGCCGCTGAGAATGTCGGCCACCTCGTCACTGAGGGTCAGGTCAACCAGCACTTGCGGGTAGCGTGCGCTGAAGGCCGCCAGCAGCGGCACTACGGTCAACCGGGCATGGCCCAGCGCAGCGCTGACCCGCAAGCGCCCGCGTGGTACGCCTTGGTCAGTGATGGCTTCTTCCACTTCGAGCATGTCCGCCAGCACCCGCCGTGCGCCGCGCAGGTAGGCCTCTCCCTCGGGGGTGAGGGTGAGCGCCCGGGTCGTGCGCAGTAGCAGGCGGGTACCCAGGCGCTGTTCGGTGCGGGCGAGAATGCGGCTGACCGCCGAGGGAGTCAGGCCCAGCGCCCGGGCGGCAGCAGACAGGCTGCCCTCTTGCGCCACCTTGGCAAAAACCTCCATCTCTCCGGATCTGCCACTGAAGTCCATTTGTGCCTCTCAAGCAAAGGTGGTTCGCAAAAATGCAGTCTAGTGCGCGTTTGAAACGGATCGTAGCATTTGCGGCATAGACAAGGAGCTTGCCATGCGTATCAATCCACCGCTTGTCGCACTCGCCATCGGTGCCTTCGGCATCGGCGTTACAGAGTTCGCCCCCATGGGGATGTTGCCCAGTATCGCTACCGACCTTGGCGTTTCCATTCCTGCTGCCGGGCTGCTGGTCAGCGCCTATGCCATCGGCGTGCTGATCGGCGCGCCGCTGATGACCCTGGCCACGGTGAAGATCCCGCGCCGTTACCTGTTGATCGGGCTGATGGCCATTTTCACCTTGGGCAACCTGATGTCGGCCCTGGCCAGCGACTACGCCAGCCTGCTGGTGGCCCGCGTGGTCACTTCACTCAACCACGGCGCCTTCTTCGGCATCGGCTCGATCGTCGCGGCCAGTGTGGTGCCGCCGGCGAAGCGCGCCGGGGCCGTGGCTGCAATGTTCATGGGTTTGACCCTGGCCACCATCGGCGGAGTGCCGTTGGCGACCTGGTTGGGTGAAATGCTGGGTTGGCGCACGGCGTTCTGGGGTATTGCCGGGCTTGGCCTGGTGGCGATGACCACACTCTGGTACGCACTGCCCAATGTTGCGTCGCCCAAGGGCGAGGGTGCCATGGCCGAGATCCGTGTGCTGGGCCGCAGGCCGGTTCTGGCGGCATTGTTGCTGACCGTGGTGGGTTCCAGCGCCATGTTCACGGTGTTCACCTACATTGCGCCGATCCTGCAGCATGAAGCGGCGGCGTCCACCCCTTTCGTGACGGCCATGCTGGTGCTGTTCGGTGTCGGCCTGACCTTGGGCAACGTGTGGGGCGGCAAGGCGGCGGACCGCTCGATCGATCGCACCCTGATCCTGTCACTGGCTGGGCTGATTGCCGTGCTGCTGGTGTTTCCGCTGGTACTGGACTGGCCGCTGCCGACCGCCCTGGCGATCCTGGTCTGGGGGGCGGCCAGCTTTGCCCTGGTGCCGCCGCTGCAAATGCGGGTAATGGAAGCGGCCAAGGATGCGCCCAACCTGGCCTCGGCAGTCAACATCGGCGCGTTCAATCTGGGCAATGCGATCGGTGCGGCGCTGGGCGGCGCGGTGATCAACGCGGGGCTGGGCTACCCGGCGATTTCCCTGGCGGGGGCTGCGATGGCGGCGCTGGGGCTGGGGCTGGTGCTGCTGTTTGCCTGGCGGGGGCGAGGGGGGGTAGCTGCGCGGCAGGTTGCGCTGTAACAGGCCGGGACCTTGGGGCGCTTTGCGCCCCTCGATACCCCCTTGCGGGTATTACGGGGTACCGTTTCGGCCATGCAAGTGATAGGCAGGGCGCTCGCTCAGGCGCTCGTAATAATCGCGCACAGCGGGCAGGTGCGGGTGCTCGAACGGCGTTTCGAACCAGCGGTTGACCGACAGGCCGATAGGGATGTCGGCCAGGGTGAACTGGCTGCCGGCCACATAGGCACCGGTGCTGGCCAGTTGGCGGTCGAGGATGTGCATGTAACGCGACCACTCGGCACAACCGGCAGCAAGGGCCTGCGGGTCCTGGTGAGCGGGCGAATGCCTGACCAGCGACATGAACGCATAGCTCCATGAGCGGTTCAGGTCCGAGGCCTGCCAGTCTATCCACTGGTCGATCCTGGCCCGCGCCTGGGCTTCGCCGGGATAGAACGCGGTGGCGCCGTAGCGGTTGGCCAGGTAGCGGATGATGCTGTTGGATTCCCACAAGGTGAAGTCACCGTCCTGGATCACCGGGATCATGGCGTTGGGGTTCAACGCGAGAAACTCGGCGCTGTCAGTGGCCTTGAAGCCGGAGCCCCAGTCTTCGCGCTCGAACGCGATCTCGAATTCGGCGCAGGCCCACATGACTTTTCGCACATTGATGGAAGAGGCTCTTCCCAGTATTCGCAGCATGGTGTTCGTCCTTGTGTGGGGGAGGTTGATCGTCCGCCACTGCCGGGGGGCTGGTCAAGGGGGCTGAGCAGCGGCACGGCGCTCCCTGTGCAGGGTTCTTGTAGTCCATTTCCTAAAGTGACCCTTTCCACGCCTTTGTCGTTGAAATGGGGCTGGCAGCGGCCTAGCCTCGGCACGCGCCTAACCTTGAGGAATGGACATGGACAGCGAAACGCTGAAAAACAGCAGCAAGCCCACTGTCGTGCGTGCAGCGAGCCGCTTTGGCAATAGCGATGCCGAACTGGTGCAAATGAAACCGCAACTGCCAATACGCACCGCACTGATGGAGGCATCGGGCATCATGGGCTGTATCACCGAAATCACCCGCAAGGCCATCGACAGGCCAGACGACCGCCAGGTGATGATGAAGGCCACGTACTACCTGGCAGGGATGGCCAAGTCACTGATCGACGGCCAGTTGCTGCAGATGCGTCAGTCGCGCGAAGGCGAGGGCGAAGCCTAGCCAGGCTTGCTTGGGGGGCGCGAACTTGGCACCCTTGGGCGGTTTTTATCGTCTGTAACACGACAGAAGGAAGCATGCATTGAGCTGGGACAAGGTGGGGAAGCTTCTCGTCGCCGTGCTGATCGGCCTGATGGTCCTGTTGGCCGCCTACGCGTTGCTCAGGGGCAATCCACGCCTTGAGGCGTCACTGACCTATGCCTACCTCACTTACCCCAGCCAGTTCAGCGAGCGAATCAGCAAGGCCAGCGAGCAGCTGAAGTACGAGCAGTTGCAGGGGCAAATCAACGGTATCGCTCAAGGCCAGCTGAGCCATGATCAGGTCGAGCGGCTCATCGAAATGGCACAGGCACCTTATGCTCATTTGTTCGCCAAGCCTTTCGAGGCCGGGCTGGTCGACCACCGTACCGGCCTGCTGATCGAACTGCACAACAGTGGTGATGCACAGGTCCGGCAGGTGAAAATCCGCCTGCCAGCCAAGGGCCTGGTGCAGGTGCGCGATGCTGCCGGCAACGACACGCTGCTGGAAACCGCTATCGCCCAGGTTGATATCCCGGCCATCGAGCCAGGTGGCACCTGCAAGGTGTGGGTGTATTTCGATGCCGACTACTCGCAGATCCGCCATGGCGGGGTCAGTATCAGCCACGCCGACGGTGAAGCCCATGTGCAGGTGTACCGCGAGGTCATCGGTTTCCCGGCCATGGTAGCCCGTTACAGCCGTGAGCTGATGATACTGCTTGGCATTCTGGCAGCCAGCGTACTGGGCTTGGCCTATGCCTGCCTGGCACGTCGTGACCCGCGGTAAAACGACCTGAGCCATTCCGGCGTCGCGCTTTGGCGATGCCGTGGCGTTTCCCGGAACCTACTGACGCCGTTTGCGCTATTCCTTACAGCTCTCTCCATCATGCAGCGCCAGGCTCTGGCGCAATTGTTCTATCATGGCCCCGCGCAGCGCCTGCGGGGCCTGGATGCGGATCGACCCCGCCTGGGACAGCAGCCAGCCCATCAGCGCGCGGTTGTCGTTGACGGTGGCCACCAGCGCGGCGCCGCCGCTAGCCTGCGGCGTCAGTTGCATATCGTCGGACAGGGGTGACTGTTCCAGGCGGCGAGCCAGTGCGTCATCGACCCAGGCACACAATACAACGTGTGTCGGGGGCGCAAGTGCGTCGGGTTGCAGCTGCTGCGCTTCGCCCAGGCTCAAGCCCGGTTGCCAGTACCAGCCATAAGGCATGCCTTTACTGTTGCACTGTAGCGGGAACAGTGCGGCGAGCTCGACCAGGTCGCGCTCGACGGTGCGTTTGCTGGTGGTATGGCCCACGGTTGTCAGGGCAGCCTGCAACTGGGTGGAGCTCATTCCCGGGTGGCGGCCGGGCAGTAACTTGAGCAGTTGCCACTGGCGGGCGATAGTATGGCGGGTCGGGTGGCTGGGCAAAGGGCTCGTCCTTGAGAGCAGGCACGAAGCCTGCTTGGATAGTGGCGTTTAGCTATTGCCAGCATACCTTTTCCCGGAATGGGATCCAAGTTCTCGGGCGTGCTCTTGGCTCGAGGCGTGTCACTCTCTTGCCACAACTACCAATCCCACAAGGGCCCGCTCCCACATGGCACGCGGACCGCTTGCGCGCTGAGTTTTCTGCGCGACTGCGCAGTCAAAGGGGCTGGGCGATGTCCCACAAAGGCCTCGTCTATCGCGTCGAAGACGAGCGTATCGTTGTAGTGATGGTATCGGTTGGCAAGTGCGAGCTTAGCGAGGTCTATCGATCTGCTCAGAAGCGGTGAACGCCATCATGGTCATCAACCAAACGCCGCGCGCTGCCAATGCGCCTCGCTTACGATCGCAATGTTCGCACCTGCTTCCCTGATTTCCACTGCTTTCTTGATCTTCGTGCCATAACTGCTGTGCAGCCACTGCTCGTTGCCAATACTGCCAATGACCAGATAGTGGATCTTCTTGCTCACCCCTGCGGCGATTGAACCCCCACGTTCGACTACCAGTGCTTCGCATGCTTTGCGAGGCCCGTAAGCCATTGTGCCGGTAAACAGGAACATGCGGCCTGCCCACTCCAGTTTGGGTTCGGGGCTATTGAGTGGCAGTGACGTGGGTGAAGAGAATGGGTTGTCGCTGCAGCGCGGCTTGCCGGTGAGCTGCTGCAATAGCTCAAGCAGCTCAGCCGACTCAGCAGCATCCAGCATATTGTCCTTGAGCATGTCGCTCAGGCGCCGGTACAACAAATTGATGACCGGATCCTCAAGATGAACGAGTTGCTGCTCCATCCATCCTTTGAGGAACTCGGCTTCTTGTTGATTGACCTGATTGTCGGCAGTCAGGCCCGCAGCGATTCCAATCAACCCATCAACCGAGCGCTGCGTGATCCGCGCTTCGTGAAAAAAGCGGCTGTTCTGAAATTCCTGGTGAAGATCGACCATTCCCTGTCCCTCGTTTCTATTCCGTCAGGATTAAAGCGTTGGCGTATTTTTCCTGGTCCGCTGTGAAGGTGGTCAGCATGCCGGTGTGATTGCAGGTCAAGGTGAGCTCTGTTCGTGTATCGATGAACAGATCTTCGCCGCGAAGGCCCTGCCATTGCGCCAGATACTTGAGCGAACCGTACTTCATCGGTTTTTTCAAGGCGCGATCATGTCCACCTTTCCAACCTAGCACCGGGAGTGCGCCGTCGACACAGTGGCGAGCAAGTTCTGGCTGAGTCAGGGCCCGCTCCCGGCCAATCTCCCAGCACCGGATCAAGCCCTCGTCGGGCCCTTTCCATGCTTCTTCCCAGGTGATCAAGGGTCGGATGGGCTGATGAATAGGGCGTCGAATGACCCCGGTAGTTCGATCCATGACTGAGATTGTCCGTAATGTTCAGTTGGATTGGATGCTACTAATTGGCCATCATTGTGTCCAGTTCTTCGCCTCTTTGATGTCCTCATGGG